>JAAHIC010000136.1 GCA_010671965.1 Leptolyngbya sp. SIO4C5 | reverse complement strand
TCTGCGTGCCGAAGGGAAGCATATCCGGCGCTATTCGGCGCTGAAATAGGGACTCTATATCGTTAGCAAAATGCTTCTCTGCGACCTCTAAAAGATGGGCTAACGTATCAAGCCTAGAGCTGAAAATATCTTGCAGTACCGCAATCTTCGGCCTTTCCATAATTTTTTCTTAAGAACATGACTTGCAATGCATAACCATCGACTCAGGAGCAGACTAAAAATCTACACTTTCAGGAGAAAACTTTGAACGATGCAGTAACCTCTACAGGTTATCCCGTTACACTGTTGAGCCGTTTTTCAATTTCCGCTTTCACCGTATCCGCGTTGGCGGGTAAATGGACAGCCGGATTAGCGTACTGGCTGGTCACGCCTTCTAAAGTCGATTCGTGATACTTGACCTTAAAGTCGGTGAACTTGAGGCCGTGGGCGGTGCTGATCACCACCGTTCTATCGCTAGATTTGATCAGACCGCGCTTGACCAGCTTTTTCAGCACAGCCAAAGCCACTCCCGTATGGGGGCAAGTAAACATACCCGTCAAATCGGCCTCTGCCGTCGCCGCCGCCAGCTCGTTTTCGGTGGCCTGCTCCACAATGCCGTCCGTTTCCGCGATCGCCTTTGTCGCTTTGTCATAGCTCACCGGATCCCCAATCCGGATGGCGCTGGCCAACGTGTCTCCTGCGGTCTTGCTGACTTTCTGTTTGAATCCAGCCTTGAATGATTCATAAAAGGGGTTTGCCTGAGCCGCTTGCGCCGCCACCAGTCTGGGCATACGGCTAATCAACCCCAGATCCATCATCAGCTTGAAGCCTTTGTAGAGAGCGCTGATATTGCCCAGATTGCCAACGGGAATGATGATCCAGTCCGGTACTTGCCAATCAAACTGCCGCACAATCTCAATTCCGACAGTCTTTTGGCCTTCGATGCGGAGGCTGTTCATCGAATTAGCCAGGTAAATAGAATTATCCTGGGTAACTTCTTTGACGATTTTCATACAGCCGTCGAAGTCAGTATCGAGCGCCAGCACATGAGCACCATTCGCCACAGGCTGAATTAGCTGCGCCGTGCTGACTTTCCCCGCAGGCAGGAAAATGACGGCTGGGATACCCGCATAGGCTGCATAAGCGGCGAGGGCCGCACTGGTATCCCCCGTACTGGCACAGGCAACTGCTTTAACAGGGCTGCCCTGGGCCATCATTTGCTTGACCACGCTGACCAATACGGTCATGCCGAGATCCTTAAAGCTACCTGTGTGGCTATTGCCGCAGAGCTTAATCCACAGTTCAGGGACGCCGAGCTGCTTGCCTAACCGTTCAGCCCAAAATAGGTTGGTATTGCCCTCAAACATGCTGACGACATTCTCATCAGCCAAAGCAGGAATCACCCACTCCCGCATTCCCCAAACACCGCTGCCGTAGGGCCATGCGGTTGTGCTAATACGCGAGTCGAATAGCTGTTGCCACTGATCGGCGCTCCGCTTTTTCAGCGGTTCTCGCTCATGATGAACTTCCAGGAGGCTGCCGCAGGAGGGGCAGGTATAAATCACGTCAAAAATTGAATGCTTGGCAACACAGCCTGCAATGCAGCGAAAATAAACAGTCTGATTATCTGTACTCAATTTCGACTCGATAGTTGACGACATCATGATGGCTACCCGGGTGACTGGTCATCAGTTGTCATTATGCTCGTAGCTAGCACAGAGGGCTAGGGGTACGGTTTTTATGACTCAGTTAAAATTCCAATCAGTATGCGGGACAATTCCTCTAAATCGGTGGGTACCCGGTAAAAGCTCAAGTCCTGCTCAATGCAGCGATCGCCTCGATTAAATTTGCCGAACTGCCAAATATCGCCATAAGACGACAGGCGCGATGAGGACTTCTCAATTACCAATGATGCCGTACTGCTGTCCTACGGTTTTGAACGATTCGATACAGTGGTCTAGCTGCGCCCGGCTGTGAGCGGCAGAAATCTGGACGCGGATACGGGCTTGTCCCTCGGGGACGACGGGATAGCTAAAGCCAATGACGTAGATACCTTTAGCTAGGAGGGCTTGAGCCATATCCTGAGCCAGCTGCGCATCGTAGAGCATGATGGGCACGATGGGATGAATCCCCGGCTTGATATTGAAGCCGCTGGCGGTCATTTGCCGACGGAAGTAGCGGGTATTAGCCATCAGCCGTTCTCGCAAATCGCTGCTTTTTTCCAACATCTTGAGGACGTTGAGGCTAGTGTAGGCAATCACGGGCGCCAGGCTATTGGAAAACAGGTAGGGACGCGATCGCTGCCGTAGTAAGTCAATAATAGGCTGACGCCCCGTGGTGAAGCCTCCTGACGCGCCGCCTAGGGCTTTGCCCAGGGTGCTAGTGATGATATCCACCCGTCCTAGCACACCACAGTGCTCCACTGAGCCTCGCCCAGTCAGCCCAAAAAAGCCCGTCCCGTGACTGTCATCCACCATCACCAGAGCGTTGTAGCGATCGGCCAGATTGCAGATGGTATTGAGCGGCGCAATATCACCATCCATACTGAACACTCCATCCGTGGCAATCAGGCGCAGCCTAGCGGTTTGACTCGCCTGCAGAGCCTGTTCTAGTTCTGCCACGTCGGCGTGGCCGTAGCGGTAGCGCTGGGCTTTACAGAGCCGAATGCCGTCAATGATGCTGGCGTGGTTGAAGGCATCGCTGAGCACCGCATCCTCAGCGCCCAAAATAGTTTCAAAAAGACCACCATTGGCGTCAAAGCAGGAGCCGTAAAGAATGGCATCGTCCGTACTCAAAAAGGCGGCGATCGCCCGCTCTAGGTCACGATGAATTGTCTGAGTGCCGCAGATAAAGCGGGTTGAAGCGAGGCCAAATCCGTAGCGATCGAGTCCTGCTTTGGCTACCTGAATCAGGTCGGGATGGTTGGCTAAACCCAGATAGTTGTTGGCGCAAAAGTTGAGGACGGGTTGGCCCCCGGCAACTGTAATTTCGGCTCCTTGGGGCGAAGTCAGCAGGCGCTCCACTTTGTCTAGACCCCTAGACCGGATAGTTTCGAGGACGGATTCAACTGGCAATGGAGTGGTGAGCATGGGAATACCTCTGGCGTAGGTGAACCAACATATCCTCGACAATCCGAGGCAGGTCATAGGCCGGTCGCCAGCCCCAATCGCGGCGGGCGGCGCTGTCGTCAAGGGTGATGGGCCAGGAATCAGCGATCGCCTGACGGAAATCGGGGCGATAGTCGCAGGTAAACTGGGGCAGATGAGTCTGAATAGCTGCAACCAGTTCCGCCGCGGAAAAACTCACGGCGGCCAGGTTGTAGCTCGATCGCACTGTAATGGCGTCTGCCTCAGCCGCCATCAGCGCCTGCATAGCGCGAATGGCATCGGGCATATACATCATAGGCAGGCGCGTGTCGGGTTTAACAAAACAGGTGTAATGGCCAGACTGCAGCGCTCCATGAAACATCTCGACGGCAAAATCAGTAGTGCCTCCGCCTGGCAAAGTGCGGTAGCTAATCAGCCCTGGCAGCCGCAGACTACGCACATCCACGCCGAACCGCTGGGCGTAGTAACGGCAGAGCAGCTCGCCCGTCACTTTGGTGACGCCGTAGATCGTGTCGGGTTCTAGGACGGTTTGTTGAGAAACCCGGTGACGAGGAGCACCCGCCCCAAAAACAGCGATAGAACTGGGCCAAAAGACTCTGAGGCGACGGGCCTGAGCCAGCTCTAGAACATTTTTGAGGCCCTGAATATTGACGTTCCAGCACTGACGCGGGCGAGCTTCTCCTTTAGCCGATAGGAGGCCAGCAAGATGATAGATCGTTCGAATAGCATAGGTTTCAACAACGTGGCGTAGCTGCTCTGGCTGAGTGACATCCAGAGTCACGTAGGGAGAGCGGTCAGGAGAACGCGATCGCCGTCCGCTTTCTAGCACCGCCTGTGGGCCATATTGCTGGCGCAGCGCGATCGCTAAATCGCAGCCAATTTGTCCCTGAGCGCCGGTAATTAAGATCATTGAATTAATTTCCTAAAACAGAAACAGACGGCTTCTGATGAAGGCAAGAAGCATGCTGTCAGCCGCCTATTTATTTGAGATTTAAGCTGTTTTTATTAGCTATTGACTGAGGCGGTATTAGGGCAATGAAAAAGCGAATGCGATGAATTAAGCTTTTACTGTTTCAGCGCAAAAAGCCGAATTAAGCTGCGCTATTTTCTATTATTTAGTTTAGCTAATTTGACAATCGACCTTTTTAGAAAAAAAGAGATTTCGCCAAAATCAGATCGATTTGTCTGCGCTGCTACCTTAAAGCTGATTTAACTACAAATGCAGTGGCTCAATCTAGGCTTAAGACTGGAATTACGATAAATAGACCTCTACAGCTAAAGCTAGAGAGAGTTCAGACTCTATAACAAATAGGTTGCCACTTCTATAATAGCGCCTGTTTTTTGTTGATTACCTAAATATTTCTTAACCATATAGTTGACTTTTTCTGACAAATTCAACATGTCTTAAAAAGCCTGAGTCATGATTTTAATAGAGTTTATTGCTTGAGCGATCGCAGTAGCAGTGATTCAGAAGAGATAACAGCAATACGATATCTGAATCTCTTTTCGAGATAGATCGCGACCAGTGTAATCAGCCGGCATAGATGCCCAATTCCCTCAAGCGCCATCAGGGTTGCTGTCTTTTTGAACCACTTAAGTAAAAGGGCGCTTTTAATCAAGGAAAACTCTCCGGATAGGGAGTGATATATCCCCTAAATTTCTTTGGTATCGCCTCGTTGCTTCACAAAACAGTTTGCGCCTGAGCCGCCACCGAACTCAAGTCGGCGTTCGGATGCGATCGCCCCGGTGAGGCTCCTGCCAGCGCTGCAGCAGCATGAAGCACCAGGCTTGCTCAAGCGGCCTCGTACACCGTAGGAGGAAATAGAATGCCTGCTTTAGCCAACCGTCAAACCTTTAATTGTTTAACCAGCTATGCCATTGAAACGATTGGCCATGATAATGTTCGCGCCATTCAGCCCTTTTTTGACTGCCTTCCCGTTGATCCCTATTTCCCAGAGGGATTTCGGTTTCGGCGGTTTTCCCATTTCTCCATCCGAGACAGCATAGTTACCCAACTCCCCCACACCATCTTTTTCCAGAGCAAAACCTATAATCCGCACCTGGGCGATGTCTACCGCGAATACGAGGAGATAGATCCGGCGCTGATAGAGCATTCCGCTTTTCGCCAGGCGCTGCTGACCTTCTTTGATTTTTGCCAGCGCTGCTCTGCCTTTAACACTGTGGGAGTTCACCAAATTCGCGTGACCACCTCTCGCCAGAAGCAGCGCAGCCCTGCTCCTGAAGGCATCCATCAAGACGGGGTTGATCTCGTTGGGATTCTCTGCCTCGATCGCCACAATTTAGCCGACGGTGAAACCCATCTGTATGCAAATCTGCAAAGCCCGCCTGTCTTCCGCAAAATCCTGCAGCCTGGTGAATTGCTGGCCTTCAACGACCATCAGTTTTTCCATTTCACCACAGACATCCGGCCAGCGATCGCCGAGCATGGTCACCGGGATGTCCTAGTCTTTACCTGCCCAGATATTCCGTTCAATCCCCAAGACAAACAGGCAGAGCTAAACTAGCGCCACCCTGCTAACTCATCTGCCTTCTCACCTCCCAGCCCCATATGACGCGCCAGCAAAGGAGACTAGAACTGTGTTAGCCCATCCAACTTTGGCCTCAGCGCTGAGCCTAGAGCCTCATCTAGCCTGGATACGGACTCAGTTTCCAGCGCTGGCTCAGACCTGGCGGGGAGAACCTATCGCTTTCCTAGACGGCCCAGGCGGCACCCAGGTGCCACAAACCGTTATTGACGCAATCAGCCACTATTTAGTCCAGGCCAATGCCAACGCTCATGGAGCCTTCGCCACCAGCCAGAAAACCGATCAGGTGATTGCCCACGCCCACGCCGCGATCGCTGACTTGCTTGGCTGCGATCGCGATGAGGTCATCTTTGGGCCGAACATGACGACGCTTACCTTTGCCCTCAGCCGCGCCATTGGGCGGCAGCTACAGCCGGGGGATGAGATTGTTGTCACCCGGCTCGATCACGATGCGAATGTAGCTCCCTGGCGAGCCTTGGCGGAGCGCGGCGCGATCGTTAAAACCGTAGACATTCACCCAGAAGACTGTACTTTAGATGAGGCGGATCTGGCGCAAAAGCTAAGCTGCCGCACGCGCCTGGTTGCCGTCACGGCAGCCTCCAATGCCGTCGGTACGATGCCCGATGTGTCTGCGATCGCGCAAATGGCCCATGCGGTAGGAGCGTGGGTGTTTGTCGATGCCGTCCACTACGCCACGCACGCTCCAATTGATGTCAAAGCCTGGGACTGTGATTTCCTCGCCTGCTCCCCCTACAAGTTTTACGGTCCTCATCTGGGCGTCATTTATGGCAAGCGGGAGCATTTGGCCCGTCTCCGTCCCTACAAAGTCCGTCCCGCCCCCGACAGAATTCCAGCCTGCTGGGAAACAGGAACCCAAAACCATGAAGGCTTAGCCGGACTGATCGCCGCCGTTGACTACATTGCAGCCTTAGGCCGGCGACTCGCGCCTCTGGCAACCAGCCGTCGCACCCAGTTGATAACGGCGATGACAGCGATGCATCGTTACGGGCAGCAGCTTTGTCAGCAGCTGATCCAGGGACTCCAGACGATGCCTGGGATAACGCTCTACGGCATCACTGACCCCCAACGCCTTGACCAGCGAGTAGGAACCATCGCGCTGCGCCAGGGCGATCGCGCTCCGGCAGACATAGCTCAGTTTCTGGCCCAACGCGGTATCTTTGTTTGGCACGGCAATTTCTACGCCTTGGGGCTGACCAAGCGACTGGGCGTAGAAGACACAGGCGGCTTTGTGCGGATTGGCCTCGTGCACTACAACACGGCTGCCGAGGGCGATCGCTTACTGAGCGCGTTGAGGCACTACTCGCGCTGGCGGCGGTAGAAGTCGCTAGGCTTTTAACAAATAGCCGCCGGAGCGAACCGGGCGATCGGCGCGTTGGGGATGGGGTTCACCTACGAGAATAATGGAGCCTTTGATCTGATCAATCAGCGGCGTGGTGCTAGCCCCTAGCGTCAAACCATTGCCGACCCGGCGACGCTGCAGACGCAGCAGGGTCAAGTCGTAGTTACGAGCCGTTTTGACAATGGCTGAAACGACATTATCGCTGGCTAAAAGCTGCACTTCGATAGGGGTTTCGGCTGCCGGTAGCCGCTCAACCAGTAGCTCTATTTGCTTTCGCAAGCGGGTTTGGCGAATGTCGGAAGCGCGGGGATGGTAGACGTGCAGCAGGGTGATTTTGGCCTGATGGGTACTGGCTAATACCTGGGCAAACCGCAGCGATCGCAGCACTGATGGGGAGAGATTTTCAATCGGTAGCAAAATTGTTTTGAAACTAGCGGGCGAATCCAGCAGGCGGGCTACCACCACAGGACAGTGAGCTGACCATAGGACAGTGTCCTGAATATTGCTAAAGAGTTGGGGCCGCAGCCGCGATCGCCGCCCCATCCCCAGCAGAATCAGGTTGGCATTTTCCTCCCGGCTGACGTGAGAAACTGCCTGCGCCACGTTGTATTCAATTCTGAGCCTGGGGTCTATGGTGGCTTCTAAGCCGGCGCTGATGGCCTGAGCCGCCTCCAACCGCTGGCGGCTGCGGGCCAAGGCTTTGGCTAGCTGAGGCGAATCCATTTGGGGCTGAGCCAGCGCGATCGCCAGCGGAATGACGCGGCCATTTTTATAGCGGGCTACGGTAGCAGCTAGTTCAATTAGCCACTGCTCCGTGTTGGGATTGTAGACGGGCACAACCACCGCAAACGATTCGGGCATATCGCTAGGGGGCGGCAGCCAGTCAAAAACCTCAGACTCATCAAAAGCCTCTTGCACAACCAGATCTCTACCGGCTCTAGCCGTCACCAATGGCCCCAAAACCGCCGTCACCAGCATCAGCAAGATAATGCTGTTAAACACCTGCGAATTGATAATTTCGGCTTCGTATCCCACCAGCGCTGCCGCTAGGGTCGCCGCCACCTGAGGAATAGACAGCGACCACATCGTCCAGGTTTGAGGCCAGCTATAGCCAAAGAGCTGCCGCGCCCCCAAGGAGGCCAGTCCCTTGGTCAGCAGCAGCACGCCGACAATCAAAAGCGGCAGCTCAACAAACGACAAAATGCTGCTAAAGGCTTGCAGATCGAGCAGCAGTCCCATCGCCACAAAAAACATAGGAATAAATAGGACGCTGCCCATAAACTCCGTTTTTTCCTTCACCGGGCCGTCGCCAATGACGCTATTGATGGCCAGTCCGGCTAAAAACGCCCCAATGATGTTTTCCACACCAATGAGCTGGGCCACGAGCGCGCATAGAAACACTGAAAGCAGCACGAAGAGAAACTGATTGCCCTCATCTTTGCCCGTCTTGCGAAAGAAGACTTGGCCTAGCTGCTTTAGGCCAAACAGCACCGCGATCGCGTACAGCCCCAGCGACCCCAACAGCGTCAGCA
Source organism: Leptolyngbya sp. SIO4C5 (assembly GCA_010671965.1). GTDB lineage: Bacteria > Cyanobacteriota > Cyanobacteriia > Phormidesmidales > Phormidesmidaceae > Sphaerothrix > Sphaerothrix gracilis. The sequence continues at coordinate 290 of JAAHIC010000136.1, read as the reverse complement.
GCTTCAGAGCAGAGAAATCTCCCTGATTGATGCCCAGGCAGATCGCCAAAACCAGCAGAGAACCAATATCAGTGAAGATGGTAGCGCCAACGGTAACCGTGACCGCTTCATCCCCGACAATGCCCAGTCGCTGCACGATTGGATAGGCCAGCAGCGTGTGGGAGGCCAGCAGGGAACCAATCAAAACCGCCGCCAGCCAGCCAAAACCAAATAGCAAACCGATGGCAATACCGCCCACTAAAGGAATGGCAAATGTTAGAGATCGCGTGGGGGGGTGGAGAGAAGAGGAG
>JAAHIC010000135.1 GCA_010671965.1 Leptolyngbya sp. SIO4C5 | reverse complement strand
CCACTACGATTTGAACCCCGTTTGAGTGATACACAATATCGTCACTGGCTGCAGAAGACTGATCAAAAGAGAGCGTATAGTACCACTGCAAGCAGCCACCCGGTTCAAAGCCAATGCGGCAACGGGCCTCAGTTGACTGGGACTGAAGACGGCTAATCTCTCTGGCGGCGGCAGGACTTAGATGAATCATTAGCTCAACAAAGTTCGTCGTGATCTTTCACCATAGTCTCTCAAAACAAGAGTCCCTCAAACCATAGATACGCAATCCCTCAATTTCAAAGTCTGCTGATCTAAAACGAAGTAGTTTTTATCAACAGGACTTACGCACTTGTCGAGGTTTCAACTAATCGCAAGCTTTCCCCGGCTATCGCCACCTACCTGATTCAAGAGGACAGGGGGATCCTGGTACTACTGCTAGTGTCTCAAATTTTGAACTGCGGAACTCCTAATCAGATAAGCCATTGAGCTAAGTCCAAAAAACAAGGCGAAGAGGGCTTTCTCTTCGCCAGTCTACTGCTATATGGGGAAATACTCACTTACCAAGCTCTTGCAGCTAGACGCGTACCCTATTTGGCAGACTCAGCGCGAGCATAGTCGTCCTGAAAACGCACGATGTCGTCTTCACCTAGGTACTCGCCATTCTGAACCTCGATCAAAATCAGAGGAATGACGCCAGAATTCTCTAGGCGGTGCAAGGTGCAGGGGGGAACATAGGTGGACTGGTTGCTGCACAACAAAATCTCGGCTTCGCCACAGGTTACTTTAGCCGTCCCGGAAACTACGATCCAGTGCTCACTACGGTGATGGTGCATTTGCAGGCTAAGCCGATGGCCGGGCTTAACTTCAATTCGCTTAATCTTGTAGCCTCTGGCTTCTTCGAGGACGGTAAATGACCCCCAAGGTCTGAGTTCTGTTGCGGCAATTCCTTTACTCGCATTAGGAGCATTTGCGGGTAGTGCGCTAGATTGTGCAAGCTCTTTAGTCTGAACCACTGAACTTCTCCTTGAACCAATACTGCTTAAAGACAAAACTGAAACTGAAACCGCATGACCAACAAGACTATTTTTCCCCTAGCGGACTGCAACTTTGCTACGCCGCTTACCTAATCAGTCACAAACACGTAAACTTGGAAGGCCCACTGCAGGCAAATATAACAGTCCTCAATTGTTGGCGGCAGCGCAGCGCTTGTAAAAATAGGTATCTACACTAATTCTTTATTCAGGTCCCTTGAGCCTGAACCAAATTTTTATGAAGGGGCGATCGCTGTCCGTCTTCAAAAAAATAATTTCCTCTCCTAAACTACCTGAGCTTAGGAATAATGACGGTTAGGGTTCAAAAAAGATGCCGATGGCATTGTGAATTCGGGCAGCAGTTTGAGGAGGACGGTTGATCAGCGTTCCTGCCAAATACAGGCTAGACGAGCTACCGCCATCCAAATTGAGAGCCTCTACGCAACCTAACTGCCGCATGATTTCACTTAGTTCAGCTAGAGTGGGGCCGCGACCATTAGGGCCGATGTGAACAGCCACAGTGAGGATTTGCCCTGATGCTGTCAGCCCGATGGCACTCCGGGCTGCTGCCTGGTTGGCAAAGGCTGGGCTGAAGCTTTCAGCCGGAGCATTGAGGACGGTTGTACCGTTGCTCAGCAAAAGTGGCCCGCCGCTGGCAATGAAAGGTTTATCCGTAAAAGCGCTGGGAATGACCTCGCTTTCTAAGGCGAGTTGGGTACCCGGCTGCAGCAGACTGGCAGGGGCTAGATGAGTTCTGACGGCCAAAAGACTGCCAGATAGCGGAATTGCCGTCACCGTATCCTGCCGCCCCAGGATCTGCTGAGTTACCTGATTGGACTCGCTCAGCACCAAGGTTTCCTGGCCTGTGATGGGAGTGTAGATCGCACCCCAGTCGGGGGTATAAAGTCCTACCCCTGCCTGCACATAGCCGGTGTTGATTCCCTGTAGTGGAATGGCTTCTCCGGTTGAGGTGATTAGCTGCTGGCGTAGGGCTAAGCGATCGATCAGGACTTCGCCTGTATCTGTCCAACCGACGGCCCCGCGCCCTAAAATCGGCCCTGATATCCAGCGACCCTCGTTGCGAATGGCGCCTAAGGGCAGACGATTGTTGCGGTTGAAAAAGCCAGCGTTGATAGCGGCTGTGGCCTGCCAGCGCTGAGCCATTGTGGCTAAAGGCGTGGTGCCGACTACGGTGACTGGATCGCTCCAGATAGGCCGCAGCTTAATCTGGGGATGCTTAGGGTCGATGGCTAGCCAGTAGACCGGAAAAGGCTGATCGGCAACCGCGAGATACTGCTGGTGCCAGCTCAGCCCCGGTGCCCACTGAACATTTTGAGCGACTAGAGCAGCGGTGCGAATATCAATAATTAGACGGTTGGGGTTGGTCATCGACCAGACCCGTACTTGGCGATCGCGCTCAATACTGCCCTGCAGCACAGTTTGCTGACCGCTAGCGGTCATCTGCAGAGATTCAAGCTGAGGATTGCGGTTGAAAGCCGCTATGACCGCCGCTTCTGCTTGCGCCTCTATAGTCAAGCTAAATTCGCCGGGACTTTGCCTCAGCCGGGTGATGGCAGGCTGAGCTAGATCTAAAACAATGCGATCGCTCTGGGGCTGCTGGCCGTGACGAACGCCTAAGATACGAGCGGGCGGCATTTGAATTTGGAGAACATTACCAGCAGGCCATATTTGCCAGTTGTGAGTGGCCGCTAGAGAAGCAATATCAAGGTAGCGAAACTGGCGATCGTGCCAGGCGCCGAGAACGGGCCGATCTGATTCATCAGAAAACCACTGAATCGGCTGCCGGGTGGGATCTGGTGTGTCAAATAGGTGAATCCCCAACTGCCGCGCTAGATCCATATCAGCTAGCCCAATCTGCTGCTGGCGTATCTGCCAGGGTAGGGACATGAGCTGACCATTGAGAGAAATTTGGCTGCCTGACGAGGCCGCCGCTGCCGGCTGAGGTGCAGGCGGAACTGCCACTGGGACTGAGGCGATCGCTTGCAGAAATAGAGCCGTAGCGGTGACAGGCTGGTTCAAATGAGCTGACATCGAGTAGAAGCCTTTACCGGCTAGGGCCGAGCGAGCCAGCAAGGGAACGGCGACTGAGCTGATAAAGACTATTTGCGCGATCGCTGAGACGTTGCGAGTAACAGGGCCTATCTTCATCAATTCGCTGCCTGCTTCCTTAAATAAAGGACTGAAAAAAAGGGGGAAACGCTATACTCAGTTTACGAACACTTTGCGCCAGATATCCGGACTATCTAGTGCCCTTCCCAGATGTTTAACTGGCTGCTCGGCCTTGCTGACGCGGCTGGGAAATAGCTGGCAGCGAGAACAGGTAACTGATAATTTTTGGGGCTGAGGCTGTCTGGCCCAAAGTCTGTGACTGAGTCTGCTAAAAGCAATACAAAAATTTAGCAAACTCAACTGTTACAATTGGTGACCTCGACTATTAACGATTTCGAGGCAGTGGCTAATAACAGTTGAGGGAGATTTCGACTGGGCTACTGTAACAACCTTTTATTGTCTCTAAACAGAACTCAAGCTAGCGACTGAGCAGGCTACAAAGCTATAGCAATTGTGAGTTGTCTGCTCAGCTTTACATCCTTAGAATATTGATCATTAAATTATGATTACGAAACTCATCTAAGTCATATCAGCATTATCCCCAGGCTCACTTCGTTGTTTGGCCACTTCGCTCTTTCTAAAACTTAGCGGCATCGGTCAATGACCACTGCCGCTGGCCACCCATTTGTAGATAGATCATCCAAGACACAACCGCCCTATGAATAACACGCACGCAAACGAAAATCGATTCGCTGACCAAAGAGCGCTGGTGAGAGCTTGGGGGCCTAAATGGCTGGTTGAAGAACGAGACGCTTGCGGGGTTGGCTTTGTTGCCGATCAGTACGGGCGGGCCAGCCACGGACTGATTCAGCAGGCGCTCGGTGCTTTGGACTGTATGGAGCATCGCGGCGGCTGTTGTGCTGACCAGGATTCTGGTGATGGGGCCGGAGTGATGACGGCGATTCCCTGGCAGATGCTGCAGCAGTGGGCTACAGAACAGGGCTGCGCCGATCGCTTTCAACCCGAGCGAGTGGGCGTGGGCATGGTGTTTTTGCCTCAGCATGAGGAAGCTTCACAGCTTGTACGCGACACCTTTGCCCAAGTGGCAAAGGAGCTGCAGATGGAGGTGTTGGGCTGGCGGGTAGTGCCCGTGAAGCCGGAGGTGCTTGGCCCAGAAGCTCGTAAACACCAGCCTCACATTGAGCAGATTTTGCTATCGACTGAGCAAACTGCTGGCCCAGAGCTAGAGCGTCAGCTTTATTTGCTGCGGCGGCGAGTAGGCAAACAGCTTGGCAAACAGGCTGGCGAGCGATCGCCGGAAGTAGCTCAGGCGCTACAGGAGGTCTACGTCTGCTCCCTTTCCAATCAGACCATTGTCTACAAAGGCATGGTGCGCTCGGCTGTCTTAGGACTGTTTTACACAGACTTACAGAATGACGACTATGTCAGTCCGTTTGCGGTTTACCACCGTCGCTTTAGCACCAACACTATGCCGAAGTGGCCGCTGGCCCACCCCATGCGCCTAGTCGGACATAACGGCGAGATCAATACCCTAATTGGCAACCTCAACTGGATGAAGGCGCGGGAAGCAGACTTGGCCCATCCAGTCTGGGGCGATCGCCTGCCGGATCTCAAGCCTACCGTGAACGCTGATAACAGCGACTCAGCCAACTTAGACAACGTGATGGAGCTGCTGGTGCATTCAGGGCGCAGTCCGTTAGAGGCCCTGATGATGATGGTGCCAGAAGCTTACATGAATCAGCCTGATCTGGTGAGCCATCCTGAAATTACTAATTTCTATGAGTACTACAGCGGCATTCAGGAGCCTTGGGATGGCCCCGCACTCATTGTTTTTAGCGATGGTCAGCAGATTGGCGCTGCCCTGGATCGCAACGGTCTGCGTCCGGCCCGCTATATCGTTACTAAGAGCGGCTATATCGTCGTTTCTTCAGAAGCAGGCGTAGTCGACATTCCCACCGAAGAGATTTTGGAAAAGGGACGTTTGGGGCCGGGACAGATGATTGCTGTGGATCTGAAGACCCATGAAATTTTGCATAACTGGGCCATCAAGCAGCGAGTGGCGGAGCAGCAGCCCTATGGCGAGTGGATTCGGCAACATCGGCAAGATATCGAGCCGCAGCTTTTCAGTGAAACCAATTTGTTAGAAAACTCGCAGATCCTGACCCAGCAGACCGCATTTGGCTATACCGCTGAAGATCTAGAGATGATCATTCAGGACATGGCGGCTCAGGGCAAAGAGCCGACCTTCTGCATGGGAGATGACATTCCCCTGTCAGTGCTGTCTGAGAAGCCCCACTTGCTCTATGACTATTTCAAGCAGCGCTTTGCCCAGGTGACCAATCCGCCCATTGATCCGCTGCGAGAACGTCTGGTGATGTCTCTAGCAACTCAGCTAGGCGAACGCCGCAACCTACTAGAATCGTCGGCTGAACACGCTCGGCTGCTGAAGCTAGAGTCGCCGGTACTCAATGAAAATGAGTTAGACATTGTTCGTCAGTCTGGCTTTGAGAATGCCACACTTTCAACGCTCTACAGTTTGGCACAGGGGCCAGCAGGGCTGAAGCAGGCGATCGCGGACCTTTGTCAGCAGGCGGAAGCTGCCGTCAAGGCCGGTCAGGAAATTCTGATTCTCAGCGATCGCGTTAACGAAGCCGGTAATTCTGCTCAGATTACCGCTCAGCAGACCTACATTCCCCCGCTGCTAGCCGTTGGCGCCGTCCACCACCATCTAATCCGCCAAGGACTGCGGATGAAGACCTCCCTAGTGGTTGATACAGCGCAGTGCTGGAGCACACACCACTTTGCCTGCCTACTGGGCTATGGAGCCAGCGCGGTTTGCCCCTATCTGGCCTTTGAGACGGTACGGCACTGGTGGGCTGATAGCCGCACCCAAAAGCTAATGGCAACTGAAAAGCTGCCGGTGACTACGCTCAATGGGGCTCAGGCCAACTACCGCAAGTCGATCGAAGCTGGACTGCTGAAGATTCTCTCCAAAATGGGCATCTCCCTGCTGACTAGCTATCAGGGCGCTCAGATTTTTGAGGCCATTGGCTTAGGAGCTGATCTAATTGAGCTGGCTTTTCGGGGTACGACCTCGCGCCTGGGCGGGCTGAACGTGGCCGACCTAGCCCAAGAAACCATTGCCTTCCATCAGCGGGCCTTCCCAGAGCTGACCAGCAAACGTTTAGAGAATATGGGCTTTATTCAGGCTCGGCCCAAGGGCGAGTACCACATGAATAACCCGGCCATGACTAAGCTGCTGCACAAAGCCCTGGAAAGCAAGCAGCATGACCATTATGAGGTCTACAAAGCCCAGCTAGCCAATCGCCCACCGACGGCGCTGCGAGATCTCCTGGACTTTCACAGCGATCGCCCTTCGATTCCCCTAGAAGAGGTAGAAAGCGCTGAGAAAATTATGGAGCGTTTCTGCACGGGGGGAATGTCTCTGGGAGCGTTATCGCGGGAGGCCCATGAGGTACTGGCGATCGCCATGAACCGCATCAACGGCAAGTCTAACTCCGGTGAGGGGGGAGAAGACCCGGTGCGATTTGAGGTGCTAGGGGATGTAGATGAGTCCGGTAACTCGCCGACATTCCCGCATTTGAAGGGGCTGCGCAACGGCGATACGGCTAGTTCTGCTATCAAGCAGGTGGCTTCAGGTCGCTTCGGGGTGACGCCGGAATACCTCATGCAGGCCAAGCAAATCGAGATCAAGATTGCTCAAGGTGCCAAGCCCGGTGAAGGCGGTCAGCTTCCCGGCAAGAAGGTCAGCGCCTACATTGCTATGCTGCGGCGTTCTAAGCCAGGAGTACCCCTCATTTCGCCGCCGCCGCACCACGATATCTACTCCATTGAGGATTTGGCCCAGCTCATTTTTGATCTACACCAAATCAACCCCAAGGCAGGCGTTTCCGTCAAGCTGGTAGCTGAGATTGGTATCGGTACGGTGGCTGCAGGCGTGGCTAAAGCCAATGCTGACGTGATTCAGATTTCGGGCCATGATGGCGGTACGGGCGCTTCTCCCCTCAGCTCGATCAAGCACGCGGGGGCGCCCTGGGAACTGGGCCTCACCGAAGTTCACCGGATGCTGATGATTAACCAGCTCCGCGATCGCGTCACGCTGCGCGTAGACGGCGGCCTCAAAACCGGCTGGGATGTGATAATGGGGGCGCTGATGGGAGCAGAAGAGTTTGGCTTTGGCTCCATTGCTATGATCGCTGAAGGCTGTATCATGGCGCGGGTTTGCCACACCAATAACTGCCCAGTGGGCGTCGCTTCTCAGAAGGAGGAACTGCGTAAGCGCTTTACCGGCATTCCGGAGCACGTAGTTAACTTCTTCTACTTTGTGGCCGAAGAAGTGCGATCGCTGTTGGCGAAGCTAGGCTACCGCCAGCTCAGCGACATTACCGGACGGGCCGATCTGCTAATCCCCCGCAGTGATGTCAATCTGACCAAAACTGAAAAGCTCGATCTCACCTGTCTCACCAGCCTGCCAGATACCCGCAGCGATCGCGCTTGGCTGCAGCATGGTGAAATTCACGGCAATGGTCCGGTTCTAGATGATGAACTACTAGCTGATGAAGCTATTCAGCAGGCCATTCAGAACCAGGGCAGCGTTACCAAAACGGTTTCTGTGATTAACACCGATCGCACGGTGGGTGCCCGAATCGCAGGTGCGATCGCTAAAAAGTACGGCAACAGCGGCTTTGAAGGTCAGCTCAATCTCAACTTTGAAGGCAGTGCCGGACAGAGCTTTGGAGCCTTCAACCTGCCGGGAATGACGCTGACGCTCCAGGGTGAGGCGAATGACTATGTCGGTAAAGGAATGCACGGTGGCGAGATTATCATCAAACCGCATAGCAGCACAGGCTACGATCCGTCGCAAAACGTGATTGTCGGCAATACCTGCCTCTATGGTTCTACAGGCGGTATCCTATTTGCTTTGGGTCAAGCGGGTGAGCGCTTTGCGGTGCGTAACTCTAAAGGTCAAGCGGTGATTGAGGGCGCAGGCGATCACTGCTGTGAATACATGACTGGCGGAACGGTTGTGGTGCTGGGCCGAGTAGGTCGCAATGTCGGGGCCGGGATGACTGGGGGCTTAGCCTATTTCTTGGATGAAGAAGGCGGCTTCCCCACAAAGGTGAATCCCGAAATCGTCAAGGTACAGCGGGTACTGACAACGGCGGGTGAGCAGCAGCTCAAGTCAATGATTGAGGCCCACGCTGAGCGTACAGGCAGCCAAAAGGCGGCGCAGATTTTGGCGAACTGGTCTGACTATTTGCCCAAGTTCTGGCAGGTGGTGCCGCCGTCTGAAGCGGAAACGCCAGAGGCGAACCCGGAGCTGTCTGAAGAAGACAAGGTGCTGAGTTCGGTTTAGGGATTAATCTCAGCGCTATCCGCATTTAGCTGTATAGCGCTGAGCGATTCTGAATCTGATATGCAGGAAGCGGTGTAGATTTTTCTGCACCGCTTTGGATTATAAAAGTCACATAATGCCAAAAAGCAGCGACCGCAAACGCCATTAAACTAAGTTTAATTATCCGTTCGCTAACCATGACGTATTGATGTAAAACTATCTCAAGATTGAAATTCTTGAAAGAAGTGAAGGTCAACGTCATAGGTTTTACGAGGTATCAAGCCTAGTTCCAGGTTCTCAAACATATCAAGCAATTTTTCTCCATGAACTAGCTCGATAGGTGGAACACCATCCCGTACGGCTTCCCTTTGAGCATCTGTTGTAAACGTTCCAGTTGTCAAAATGATTCCTTTGTCAGCTCGACCCAA
>JAAHIC010000134.1 GCA_010671965.1 Leptolyngbya sp. SIO4C5 | reverse complement strand
TTTGAGGTTGATCTCTCCCACTATGTGACCTACCGGGTGCGGCGATCGCGCCTGCGCCGTCAGGGCAAAGCCACTGCGGCTGAACAAACACTACGTCCCATTGAAAATCCGACGCTGCTGAGCGATCGCGATTTAGTCATGTCGCTGCGGCAGTTTACCGGCAGGGTAGAAGCCAGCGGCAGCTACCGCGACGTGGCCCAGCGGTTCAAGTCGCAGCACTGCCAGATAACGCAAAAATTTGGCGCTTTCAAAGATGACCTGTACGAATACGTCACGTCAGGAATCGATCCCGAATATGGCAAGCGGCAGTTCAACAATCTGCTCTTTAAGCACCTGGGACAAATCTATCCCGAAAACGACGGTCAGCCGCTCAACGACTTCCTGATGGTGCGTACCTGCAGTCAGCTTTTTAACTTCCTGGTCGTCGATGCCTCGACTCATCCGCAGCACTTCGTCTTCGTAGACCTGATCAACAATCTGGGCGCAATGCTGACTACGGGCATTCTGCTGAAGGTGCTGCTGCTCTGCGGTAAAGTCAAGCCTTACTTAGAGCGGCGACTATCCATTCTGTTTAACCACTACGAGTCTGCAACGCGAGATACGGTTGCTTGGCTGGTGCAGGTGCTAGAAAACCTGAATGTGGCCCTCAGCCTCAATTTTGGAGCGGTTGACCTGTCTCACGTGCTTTAGGGGCTGTGCCTGCATTTTCGGTTAGGCCAGCGCGGCTTGCAGTTCAAGTTGACGCAGACGCGGGGAGCAATTGCTCATCCCGCGTCTCTTTTTCTGGGGGCTGCTTACCCCCAAATCGTAAATCGCAGGCTGACAGTCCCCTAAGCCTTGCTGGCTAAATGAATCCGATCGCTGACTTGCCGTATCGTTTGCGCTAAATTGAGATCGCGCTTGAGCAGACGGTTAATTTTGTCGCAGCTATACATTACCGTTGTGTGATCTTTGCCGCCAAATTCTTCGCCAATTTTGGGCAGGCTCAGCTCAGTGTGCTGACGCATGAGGTACATGCCTACCTGACGGGCGAGGCTGATTTCTCGCCGCCGAGAATTTCCTTTGAGATCGTCTACAGAAACAGCGAATGCTTCAGCCACGGTGACAATTACTGAAGTTGGCGAGGCTTCCACTTTCTCAGAAGGTGGATTGAGGACGGGGGCTAAATTTTCTACGGTCATCGATAGCCCCGAAATAGACGTGTAGGCGATCGCCCGAATCAGCGCCCCTTCGAGTTCACGAATGTTAGAGGTATAGTTAGAGGCAATAAATTCCACAACGTCACGGGAAAGGCGCACATTTTCGTACTCCGCCTTTTTTTGCAAAATGGCCATGCGGGTTTCCAGGTCAGGCGGTTGGATATCGGCAATTAGCCCCATCGAAAACCGTGAACACAGGCGCTCTTGCAGTCGAGGAATCTGACTGGGCGGGCGATCGGAGGCCAGCACAATCTGCTTGCCGGATTCGTGCAGGGTGTTGAAGGTGTGAAAGAACTCTTCTTGGGTATATTCTTTGCCTTCAATGAACTGAATATCATCGACCAGCAGAATGTCAGCGGCGCGGTAAAGCTCGCGGAAGCGCTGCATACTGTCCCGCCGAATCGCCGTAATGAGGTCGTTGGTAAACTGCTCCGTCGAGACGTAGGACACCTTGGCATTGGTATCAATTTCTAGGCGATAGTGGCCAATCGCCTGCATCAGGTGAGTTTTGCCCAGCCCGACGCCGCCGCACAAAAAGAGCGGATTAAATTCTCGGCCCGGTGACTCAGCAACCGCCAACGCCGCTGCATGGGCCATCCGGTTGTTGGCACCCACTACGAAGCGAGAAAAAACGGCTTTGGAATTAAGATCGGGCGATCGCGATCGCTGACTAGTCCCTGAATCAGGCGGGTCAGCAGGGGGGGCGATCGGCTGGCGGCGGATCGGTTCTGGCGGCGCCGTTGTCACGACCGGGGCAGGGTTGGCAGCCTCATTGATGGCCACGGTCACCTGAATATCAACCGGATGCCCCACAATTTCGCAAACAACGTTGGCAATCGTGCTGACATAGTGCTTTTGTAGCCAGTTACGAGCAAAAGGATTGGGCGTGGAGATAACCAAAGTCTCTTGGCTCAGATCCTGAATACGAGCAGGTTTGATCCAGGTTTCAAAGGTAGGGCGACTGAGCTGCTGTTGCAGCCGCTCTAAAACTTGGCTCCACAGCCCTTCAGATCCTTTGTCCACGGCCAAACCTCCTCAGTAAAAATCGTCAGCAGCTTAGGAAGCCAGTTCAAACAACCGTATGCGCACCTCAAACGCTGACTAAAAGCGATAGATCTTAGTCATAATCACCCTACTAACATTTTTTAGGTGGCTTCAAAGCGCTTCTGTAGATCCGATAGATTCTTTCAAGAAAGCCACCGTGACCAATGCCGGGATTTACTAGCGTACTAGATATAAGGCTAAAGCAACGGTTCAAATTCTACATATAGCGCTTTGAATAATGTTGCTTAAATTTAGGGTTACCCCAGTCCCAGGTAAAATGACTACTAATAGCAAAGCCGCAGATTGACCAGATTACCTCAGTCTGTTGAGAGACTGTTGGCGATCGCGGCCTGAGAAAACCCTGGAACCTGATTTGACCTGTTGTAGTCTGAGAAGTCAATCCGTGATCCTTAAAATAGGGACATAGGCTCTGTAACTCTAGACCACTGGTGTGAGGAACGCAGAAGGTTTCCCTGCAGTATTTGTCTGCAGCTAGTCGTTTAGAGAACTTAGCATATTGAGCGCTGTGGTGGTGCTCCGGTCCCGATATTGGACATAGCGATGCCGCTTGTACCTATCAAGATTGGTGTGAGAGAAGCCCCATGACTCGCAATCCTACGCAAGACTCTAATCTTTCATCTTCAGAAACCCACGTTAGCAAGCAGTCTCGCTGGCGGCAAGGCTTGGCCTATGTCTTGCTGACCCTAACCAGCACCGGCACCGTTTTCCTCGCCAGTCGGACGGCCTCATCTGGTGCCATACCTCCCGCGCCGCTGGTGAGCCAGGTTCCAGCTGGGGGATCGGGGCGGCTGCTAGCGCCTCAGGGCACGAACTTTATTGCCGCGGCGGTGGAGCGGGTTGGCCCTGCAGTTGTGCGCATTGACGCTTCCCGCACCGTGACTCAGCGCCGTCCCAGCATTTTTGACGATCCCTTCTTTCGTGAGTTTTTTGGCGACTTCGGCGCTCCGGAGATGCCCTCAACTCGCGTAGAGCGGGGCACTGGCTCCGGCTTTGTGATTGATGCTGAGGGTCTGATTATTACCAACGCTCATGTAGTAACAGGGGCAGATGAAGTGATTGTCACCCTGCGAGATGGGCGAGAATTCATCGGCACGGTTGTTGGGGAAGATTCTGTGACCGATGTGGCTGTTATTCGAGTAGACGCCACCGACCTGCCTGCGATTTCGATGGGGGACTCAGAAGAGATTCGACCCGGTGAGTGGGCGATCGCCATTGGTAATCCTCTGGGATTGGATAATACGGTGACAGCAGGCATCATCAGCGCGACAGGCCGCAGCAGCGCTCAGGTGCGGGTACCAGACAAGCGGGTCAGCTTCATTCAAACCGACGCAGCCATCAATCCCGGTAATTCTGGGGGGCCGCTGTTAAACGAGCGCGGTGAAGTCATTGGGGTCAATACGGCCATTATTGGCGGGGCGCAGGGGTTGGGCTTTGCGATTCCCATCAACGCGGCTCTAGAGATTGCCGAGCAGCTAATTGCCAATGGCCGGGTCGAGCATCCCTATCTAGGGGTGCAGATGCGCACGCTCACAGATCCCCTGCGGGAGTCAATCAATCGCAATCCTCGCGCCAATGTGCAGGTTACGGCTGAGTCTGGGGTGATTGTGCTGGGTATTGTGCGCAATTCGCCAGCAGAGCAGGCAGGCATTCAGCCGGGGGACGTGATTGTCAAAATCAACCAGACGGCCATCACTGAGGCGGAGCAGGTGCAGCAGCTAGTAGCCGAGGCCGCTATCGGTCAGCCGCTGAGCTTAGAGATTGACCGCTCTGGGTCAGACCTGACCTTAGCCGTCAGCCCTGCTCCTCTCCCCCAAACCGCCCAGCGCCGCTAGCCATTACCCAGGAACGCTCTATGAATCAGCCATTAACTATTATTCAGCTCGGCCACCCGCTGCTGCGTCAGTCAGCCCGGCCTGTAACCGACATCGCCAGCGATCGCCGACAGCAGCTAATCGATCGCCTAATTGTCACGGCTCAGCAAGCTCAGGGGGTGGGGATCGCCGCGCCGCAGGTGGCCCACAGCGATCGCCTGTTTATTGTGGCTTCCCATCCCAATGCTCGCTATCCGAAGGCGCCGACCATGCCGCCGACCGCTATGATCAATCCGGAAATTGTGGCTCACGGCGAGCAGCAGGTTAAAGCTTGGGAAGGCTGCCTTAGCCTGCCGGGGATTCGGGGGCAGGTACCTCGCTACTCAGAGATTGAGGTAGTCTACTGGGATCGTCACGGCGATCGCCAGCGGCAAGTCCTAACCGGGTTTGTGGCCCGCATTTTCCAGCACGAACTCGATCACCTCAACGGGCTAGTGTTTTTAGATCGGGTTGAGAGTACAGCTGACCTGATGAGCGAGCAGGTATATCAGGAGCGGGTGATGGGGACGCGGGGTTAGGGAGTCGCTAGAGCCTGCCGCGCCAGTCTAGAACCTGTTCCGCCTGATAGGGACCAAAGCGGCGGATAGCCTTGAGTTCTATCTGGGCGTAAGTGCCTGAGCGCAAGTGGCTGCCGCTAATCGGTAGGCGACCTATATTCAGGACGAAGCGGTTATGGTCGCGGCTGATTAAGTCCGTTGGAATGACATCTTCATAGCGAGTGATGTAGCGGGTGCGGGGACCATCGGTGCGGTTGGCGGCAGGGGTGCTGTATTTCAGGTGAAACTGAGTCACAAGCTGGTCAGCTTGTTCTCCCTGATCGATGACGCCTACCTGAAACTGATTGCTGCGCCCGGTGACGCTACCCAACGCCAACTGTGTGGCTTCACTGGCTCGCATGGCGTTAGTCACGGTGTAGGTGGTGAGATCGCCTGTTTGGGAAGACTCGCCCATGACCCAAAGATCTGCTGCAAAGCGGGGCTGTATCTGGCCGCTGTCTTGTAAATTCAAAGTTAGCTGCGTAGCTGTGAAGTCACTAAGCGACCGGGGAGCTGCCCAGTTCAAGGCAAAACGTCCTTCCACCCGACCCGTATATTGGCGATAGCTGTCATCCACTAGAGAGTTGGGGGCTAAGAGCGATCGCGCCCCGACGCGGGTCTGCCAAAGATTTTTAGAGAGGGAGACAGGGGCTTCTAGCTGCGACAGCGATCGTGTGAGACTAGGCTGTTCGGCCTGCAGCGGCTCTAGCTGATTGATTAGCACTAGCTGTCCTAGCTGCCCGTCGCGGCCATCGCGGCCATCGCGGCCATCGCGACCGTGATCTCCATCTCGGCAAACATACTCGCGATCGCGGCAGCTATAGCCCGACTGCCCCGGCGTACCCGTACACTGGCGAATTGCCCAGCGGCGATCGCGGCAGTCACAGCCCTCAGCGCCTCGCCCCCCGCGTCCGCCTCGTCCCGGTCGTCCGCCCTCAGCATCTACGAAAATTCGCCGCAAGCTGGCTGACTCGGCGTAATAAACCGTCAGCATGCCGCCATTACCGCCATTGCCGCCATTGCCCCCATCACCGCCATCGCCGCCACTGGCGGCCTGCAGATCATACTCAACATCCGTCGGCTGCCGCCGACAGGCCGGGCGATCGCCGCGCTCCCCATCCTCTCCGTCTTCGCCATCACCGCCACGGAGCAAAAGCGTTTGGGGCGTTTCCGTGGCCGTCACGGTCTGGCTAGCGCCTGAGCGGCCTGCTTGACCACTGCGTCCGGCCCGCCCATCGCTGCCGTTAGAGCCAAAGTGAACAACCCGATCGGCTAGCGCTGTGACTGTGCAGCTATCAACCAGCGAAACCGCTGTAACGAGCAAAAAGGCGATCGCACTGGCTAAAAGTATTAGCTTTTTCAACCGACGCATGATTAAATTCCAAGCTCCGAGCGAAATCCAGGTCTAGTTCCAGTAGTTTCACTGATCTGACGCCAAATTCCGCAAAAAGCTCCGCCTACTTCTACAGGCAGACTTTATAAATTCTTTGGGCAACTTCAAATTACTTCGTGTTATTTTGTCTAATAACACACTGCCAAAGCGCAATTTGTGCGGCAGTTTTTCAAGGCTCCAGAAGCTATTTTTAATCCACTGAGCGGTTTTAGCTGCAACAGTGTTTTTTTTTGCTCAGTCTGACTTTAAATTTTCTTCTCAATCTTTAAGTAGGAAATAGGGGTTTTGATGGATACCACTACCACACTAGGACTCATCGCTGGCTCATTGACCACCATTGCTTACCTGCCTCAGCTAGTCAAAACCTGGAAGACTAAATCAGCCGAGGATATTTCTTGGGGCATGTTGATTACTCTGTGCCTAGGTATCTCGCTGTGGCTGGTGTATGGCTCCTATATTCATGACCTGCCAGTGATCTGCGCCAATGTGGTAACGCTGGCTTTGGCATCCATCATTTTGGGGCTGAAAGTTTATTACCGCTCATTGCGCAAAGCCTAAATCCGCGTGAACGGCCAGCCAAATACAGGCCGGTTCTTGGCTGGTATAGTCTACCCGGTGGCGGCAATGGGCCGGAATTAGCAGAAAGTCGCCAGGTTTGAGCGTATGGCGATCGCCGTTCTCATAGAGAATAACCGCTTCGCCCTGCAGCAGGGCAACCCACTCGTCTCGTGGCTGGTCATACCATTGACCTACCGGGGTGCGCTGCCCGCTGGAGACGATGCGCTCAATCAAGACTTGCTCGCTTTGGGCCAACGGTTCAAAGCATTCTGCTGCTGGCAGCGGTACCGGGAGCTGAAAAAGATTATTCATCGGCTGCAGGCAAAATCTGGACTCTGGCAAACTTGAGACCGTTAACTCCCTGCAGCGGCTCGACGATACCCTGTTCAATCTCGTCTGCCACCCAGCCGTCACGATGCAGGTAGCGTAGATATTGGCGATATTCTTTCCACTCGTCAGCGGTGGAATAAACCACCGTCAGCATTCCCGGCTGGGTAATACGCTGCTGATCCTCCGTATCGACGGCTTTGTCAATGCGCTTTTTGACAATTTCATAGCGCGTGTCGCGCGATCCCCGTACCTCGAAGAGGCGCTCTGTCGTCTCGTCGTGAGAAATATCCACCGTGGCGTCCTGAACGAGGACTAAGTGAGTAATCTCTAAGTGCGTATTGCAGGTTTCTTTGAGCCGAAAGGCTACGCGGGCGCAGTCACAGACGGCCCGTAGCTGCTCGTAGCGCAGGCTGCGTAGTTGGAAAAGCGAAAATTCAGCGGCAATCGATTTGCCCACATAGAGCATGTGGTCAATACCATCCGTTGCTTCAACATCACAGTAGTGACGAGCAATAGTTTGCATGTTCTCCTGCCAGCGCATCCACGTATCCCGCAGCAGGTTGTTGATTTGCTGGATCGTTTTGTCATAGATTGCTCGCGCCGTGTAGACACACTGCTGGTCGTTGTCACACGCTTCCTGATAGGCGGTGACGGCGGCAGCGGCTGCCGGACTACAGCGGGCGAAATAGTCAAAATTAGGTTCTACGTTGTCAGCCAGGTAGCGAATAAAAGTTACTTCAGCGTCAACGGTAATCCCCTGCTGGATCTGCTCAATATGGGCTATCAGATCGAGGCGAAACTGCTGGGCAAAGGCATGGGGCTGAGCGGCGCAAACAGCTTCAATAATGGCCAGGGCCAGCTTGAACTGAGTCAGCAAGTCGGCCTGAATAGCCCGGTTCCGTTCGCTAGAGGAGCCGCGAATGTCGGAGATACCATATAGCGGATAAACCTCGGTGAAGGTAATCGGTTCGGGCGGTAGCCCCCAGCTCCGGCGCTCAGCTTCTTCTTCAAAACGCCAGCGGACGGAGGGGTGAATATTGGTAAAACGCTCCTGCGTGGTGTAGCGCATGGCGGCGGTCAAAGCTGGAATTAGCAGCGCCGCGTTGTGGCAGTCGCGGTTGTCAAAAGCATAGGGGCGATCGCTCGCCAAGCCAACAAGTCCTAGCAGCCGCCGCGCCATGCCGTCAGCTTGGATCGATTTGGTCACTAGCGGAATAATCAGCAGCGATCGCGCTCCTCTGTCTACAATTGACTGTTCGCAGGGCGTCAGGGCTATATCAGAGAGATCTGGAATGTTGAGCACGCTGCCCTGCTCGGCTGCTTGCAGAAATAGAGAGGTTTGCAGAGAGGCTACCGAGTAGGTATGAATTTGCCATTCTGACTGGTCAAGGTCAATAAACAGCTTGGCATGTTCATTTTCGGCGCTCATAATCAGGCTGTCTGACGCCCGAAATAGCCCCCGCATCAGCTCATTAGCCCGGCTGAACTTGTGGGGCTGTAGTACCGACTCGCGGCCAATGAGAAGCTGTACCAGGGTATTGATTGTCTCTCGCTCAGTGACCTCTGCGCCTTCTAGCAGCAAAAAACCTGTGGCCTGATAGGGCTGCTGTGCTAGCTGCTGCAGGCAGCGTTTTAAGTCTGACTTAGCTTCATAGATCTGGGCCATTACCTGCTCTAGGGTCGGCTGCTTTCCTAGGCAGTCTCGCAGCGATCGCGTTAGGTCTGGGGCTAGAGACTGGATCTGTAAACATTCACTGCTGAGCCTGAGTTCTACTTTGCACAGCAGTTCGCTCCGGGGCTGACGGCAAGTCAGCATAATCGGTTCATCGAGTAGCCGAGGCGAGAGCAGCAAGCGCTGGGGATAGAGATGGGCCAAAATGGCCTTAAGTAGATGAAACTGCAACACCTGTTGAATCCGGGTCTGCTCGTCTGGC
>JAAHIC010000133.1 GCA_010671965.1 Leptolyngbya sp. SIO4C5 | reverse complement strand
GAAAAAAGAGAGGCTTTGATCAAAAAACTTATTTAAATGGGCACTCTGTATGAGGTGAGTACAGATGTTGCGCAAAATCAGTTTATCTGTTCTGCTCCTTTAGATCTAATCTTCTGACATCAAAGATCTCCGTGATTTGAAATTCTTATGATTAAGGACAAAGCTTAGGTGTACGAAAATATGGGTCAAATTGCACAGTGCAGGAGCTTAGAGTTAATGTAATCAGGATAGATGTTAAGGCTTGATGCTCACTCTACGAACGGCTATCGATTGACTAATGGGTAAAGCCTCTCCCAGGTCAGGATATGAGGGAGTGCGCTTTTAGAACCCGTTAGAGCGGCGACCGACAGCAAAAGCCTACTGTTACTCGGTCCCGTCAGATGCACTCACATAGATAGATTGGCTGCGCTCCGGATAACTAGATTGACTACTGACAGCAATGTTTTTCTCCAAGATGAGCTTTAATAATGACAACCTGTTCGCTGAGTTTCATCTACTCTAATCCCCTGACAGATTGACTGCGTAATTACCGCCGTGCTTATTGAATTTGGGCAATGAAAAGAATTTTAGTCATAGAAGATGAACCTCAGGTTCGGGCCAATATTCAGGAAATTCTCGAACTCAATGATTTTGCTGTAATTACGGCAAACGATGGTAGGGCAGGCATACAGGTTGCCAAGCAAGAACAGCCGGCCATCATCATCTGTGACCTTATGATGCCGGAGCTAGACGGATTTGAAGTTTTAGCCGCTCTGCGCCAGCAGCCTGAAACGGCCCTCGTGCCTCTCATCTTTCTCACGGCTCGCAGCGATCGCGCTGATATGCGCCGTGGGATGGAGTTGGGCGCAGACGACTATTTGACTAAGCCCTTTGAGCCATCTGAACTGCTGCGAGCCGTAGTGGCGCGTTTGGAAAAGCAAGCGTCCTTGGTTCAGCACTACAGCGAGCAGGTAACAGCGGCTAAGAATCAGCTAGACTATGCCATGCATCACCATGCCATTACCGATCTGCCTAACTGGCTGGCGCTGCAGAAAGATTTCACCCAGTTGCAGAGCCAAGATCAACACGGTTCCCTAGCTCTCATCATCTTTCACATTCGCGAATTTAATGCAATTCGCACCAGTTTAGGACAGACTTTTAGCGGCTTGCTGCTGAAAGATATTGCTTTTAGGATTCAGAGCTGCTGTCAAGCCTCAAAATTTAATATTCAATCTGTAAGCCATATTGAAGCGGATCTATTCAGCGTTCTATTAGATAATCAGCAGCAGGCCCAACAGTTAGCGGAAAAGCTGCTAGCAGAGTTAAAGAAGCCCTATGACATCAACAATCATCACATCTCAATTGAGATACTGGTTGGACTGGCGGCTCACACGCAGGAAAGCGATAGCTTAGAGGCTTTGGTACGTCAAGCTGAGTCGGCAATTGCTCAGACAGCTAATTCAACCGTCGAGGCCGGCCAAAACGGCTCAAATTACTCCAGCTTGTTATCGACTCCGTTTTCTTTAGTTGACTATCTCAAATATGCGCTTGAAAAAGACGAATTTACCATTCACTATCAGCCCCAGGTCGACCTGAGGTCAGGGCATATCATTGGCGCAGAAGCCCTATTACGCTGGCACAATCCAGAGTTGGGCATGGTTTCCCCAGCCCAGTTCATTCCAGTCGCCGAAGAAAGCAATCTCATTGTGCCAATTGGGGAGTGGGTTTTAAGTACCGTCTGTGCTCAGCTCAAGCAGTGGCAGTCACAGAAGCTCAAGCCAATTACAATTGCCATCAATCTCTCGGCTCAGCAGTTCAAGCAGCCCGACCTTGTAAGCAAAATTTGCCAGTTTTTGGGGGAAAATGATCTCGACCCATACTTTTTAGATATAGAGCTAACAGAGAGTCTCTTAGTTAAAGACATTGATCTGACACTGAAGACTCTACATCAGCTTAAAGAGCTGGGAATCAACGTAGCAGTAGACGACTTTGGCACAGGATATTCTTCTCTAAGCTATTTGCAACGATTTCCCTTTGACACTTTGAAAATTGATCAGTGTTTTGTCCGCAATATTAACAGTAATTCTGGCAATATGGCTATTGTCAAAGCCATTATTCAAATGGCCCACAGCCTAAATCTCTCAACTATTGCCGAAGGCGTAGAAACGCCTGAAGAACTGGCCTTTTTAAGAAAAAATAGCTGTGAAGCCATTCAGGGCTATCTTTTCAGCCCTCCTTTAATGGCCAGTAGCTTTGAAAAAATGCTGCTTGCTGAGGCGTCCTAAAAGCGAGTGCAGTGCAGCTCTTCTCGAAAAACCGCGACGTCGCAGAAATTAGCTTTAATCCTATTTGGTGAATCCTCTTGTTTGCAGCAGTCGCTTGCGGCGCTGCCGGGCGATCGCCTGCAAATCGACGCTCCGATCGGTTTCATCGACAATTTCGCCCGTCAGCACCTCTAGCACATCTTCTAAAGTGACGACGCCGGAAACCCCCCCATACTCATCGACTACGACCATCAGGTGTTCTCGGTTCGCCTGAAAGGTCTTGAGCAAACGATCGGCCCGCTCAACCTCAGGCACAAAATGAGCCGGACGCGCCAGTCTAGCCGCTGACTGCTCGCCCTGCCCCTGCACGAGCGCGGTCAAAAGCTCATACTTCAGCGCCACCCCAATTACATGGTCAATATCTGATTCAATAACTAAAATGCGGGAGTGCTGCGAGGCAATAATGTCTTGCTTAAGACTAGCTAGGGCCTGATCTCCCGGAATATAGGTGAGCGCAACGCGGGGCGTCATCAGATGCTCTGCTGTCAAATCGTTGAGCCGAAAGACTCGCTGAATCATGTCGGCTTCGTCATCTTCAATCACGCCTGCCTGCAGACCCAGTTTAGCTAGCAGCTTGATTTCCGCTTCGTTGGTGATGGGGCGCTGGCTGCCCTGCGTAATAGGCGCAGTGATATGCTCTAGTAGCCAAACCAGTGGCGAAAAGAGCCAGGTGAGCCAGCGTACGGGCAGAGCTACCGTTAAGCCAATTGGCTCGGCATAGCGTTCACCGATGGTTTTAGGCACAATTTCGGCAAAGATGATGATCGTAAAGGTAAGCATCCCTGAGAAAATCCCTAGTAGGGTGTCTCCCAAAACGCTGCTTGCCATGCTGCCGATAACAATGCTGCCAACAATATTAAAAATATTGTTGAGAATCACAATAGTTGCAATTGGTCGGTTGACCTTTTCGCGGATGGCTAGCAGCGCCGTAGCAGCGGGCTTTCTAGACTGAGCAATTTGTCGAGCTTTGAGAATTGAAATGGAAAGGAGAGCGGTTTCAGTCCCAGAACAGAGAGCAGATCCAATGATGACGATTAAAACCGCGATCGCAAGTTGCAGCATAATAAAGGCTATTCGTTAGTTAGCAGCTAATCTTGTCAGTCAGCACAAAATGAACATTCGTCAGGGTGAGGCACTGCTATGATTCTGCTAACTCCACTGTACGACTTTCAATCAGCGCTTTTATCTTTTCTCAATGAGTGAACCTGTTTTAGACGTTCGCAACCTCAAAGTCCAATTTCAATCTGATGACCAGGTAATTACTGCCGTCGATGACATTTCTTTTCAGGTTAACCGGGGTCAAACCTTAGGGATCGTGGGCGAATCTGGTTCTGGCAAGTCAGTAACCTCCCTAGCCGTGATGGGACTGGTGCCCAATCCCCCCGGCAAGGTTGTCAGCGGCGAAATCTGGTTTCACCCTGATGCAGCGGCAGCCGTTGATCTAAAAAGCCTACCAGAATCACAGATGCAGCGCTATCGAGGCGGTCAGGTCTCGATGATTTTTCAAGAGCCGATGAGTTCCCTAAATCCGGTCTATACCTGTGGTTTTCAGCTCATAGAGGCAATTCGGCAGCACCAGGATATTTCCAAAGCTGAGGCCCAGCAGCAGGCGATCGCCCGCCTGCAAGAAGTCAAGCTTTTGCCCAGTGACGAGGAGCTGCGCCAAAGCCTGAAACAGCAGGGTAATCTGAGTAATCACCAGATTTCTCAAGAAATAGAGCGTCGCCAGCGCACCCTGCTCAATCGCTATCCTCATGAGCTCTCTGGCGGCCAGCTCCAGCGGGTGATGATTGCGATGGCGATCGCCTGTAATCCCTCAGTGCTGATTGCCGATGAACCCACAACGGCTCTAGATGTCACCGTGCAGGCCACGATTATTGATCTGCTGCGGGAGCTGCGCGATCGCCGGGGCATGTCGCTGATTTTCATTACCCACGACTTGGGCCTGATTGCCGAAATTGCCGATCAGGTAATCGTCATGTATCAGGGCCAGATTCTAGAAGCTGGCTCAGTGTGGGAAATTTTCTCTAATCCTCAGCATCCCTACACTAAGGGACTGCTGGCCTGTCGGCCTCGCCCTGACCAACAACTCCGCTTTTTGCCCACTGTTTCCGATTTTATGGAGGTGGAGCAGACTGAAACGGGCGATCTCAAAATCAAGTCTAAGCCGCTTGAGGTGACTCAGGCCCTCAACCAGAATGCTCAGATGGAGGCAGGCGAAATGGGCGATCGCCTAGCGCGTTTAGAAAAGGAAGGCCCCTTGCTGACGGTACAGGATCTGCGGGTAGGCTATCCCATTCGCGGCATCTTTGGTCAAACCCAGCGCTATGTGATGGCGGTCAACGGCGTTTCCTTTGAGGTTTACCGGGGGGAAACTTTTGGCCTAGTGGGAGAATCAGGCTGTGGCAAAACCACGCTAGGGCGAGCGCTGCTGCACCTGATTAAGCCCATGCAGGGGCGAGTGCTGTTTGATGGCCGCAATATCTATGACCTCAGCGCCAAGCAGCTGCGGCAGCTACGGCGCGACATGCAGATTATTTTTCAAGATCCCTTTAGCTCTCTAGATCCGCGTATCAGCATTGGTGCAGCGATCGCCGAGCCGCTGAAAATTCACGGCGTCATCAAAAGCAAGCGCAACCAGCGCGAGCGGGTTGCCTACCTTTTAGAACGGGTAGGACTGCCACCAGACTGCATGAATCGCTTTCCCCATGAGTTCTCAGGCGGTCAGCGGCAGCGGGTTTGCATTGCCCGTGCCCTAGCGCTCAATCCTAGATTCATCATTTGCGACGAGTCGGTTTCAGCCCTGGATGTGTCCGTACAGGCTCAGGTGCTCAACCTGCTGAAAGAGCTGCAGGCTGAATTTAACCTCACCTACATTTTCATCTCCCACGATCTAGCAGTGGTGAAATTCATGAGCGATCGGATCATGGTGATGAATCAGGGCAAAATCGAAGAGCTGGGTTCGGCTGAAAAAATCTACCGCCAGCCCCAAGAAGCTTACACGCAGAAGCTAATTTCTTCCATTCCCCTTGGCAATCTAGAACGGATCAAAGAAATTCAAAGCGGGCGATCGCTAGTGAGCGGCTGAGCTACGCTCATATCTTGCCGGTCATGGGTGTCTAAGCCCCAAAAGTCTGTGACCAGAATCACAGTTTTTCTGTGATTTAATACATCTGCTTGATATATTTTTACGGGAATACTGAGTAGGCTTCCTGAAAATTTAAAGCTAAAAAGCTGATGTTCCTAACTTCTTTTAGGTGGTCAAGGTTTAACCTTGGCATTCAGCTTGGTTTGGCCTTTGGTGCCGTCACGTTACTGTTCACACTCCTACTCGGCATTGTTACGGGTCAACTAGCCCAAGCGCAAATTAAGCGAGATGTGGGACAAGAGCTGCAATATTTGGCTCACAGCATGTCGCGGGAACTAGACCAAGTCTTATTTGAGCGCTATCGAGAAATTCAGGTGATCGCCGGATTGGCGCCCTTTCGTCAGCCAGAAGCGTCCTCATCTGAGCAACAAGCCCTTCTAGAAACACTGCAAGGTAGCTATCCCGACTATTCCTGGATAGGCTTCACTGATCAACAAGGCACCGTTCAAGCCAGCACTCAGGGTCTATTACAAGGGCAAAGCGTCGCTGAACGCCCCTGGTTTCAGCAGGGACAAATTCAACCGTATCTAGGGGATGTTCACGAAGCCCAGCTTTTAGCTAAACTACTGCCTAACTCTGATTCTGAGCCTTTGCGCTTTGTAGATGTAGCTGCCCCGGTTCTAAGTCCGTCGGGCGAACTACAGGGCGTCTTGGGCGCGCACCTAAACTGGCAGTGGGCTGAAAAACTCAAAGAATCCCTGCTCGATTCTCCCCACGCCCAGGGCAAAGAGCTGTTTATTCTCAGCGAGACGGGGCAGGTGCTTTTAAGCCCTGAAAACTGGGAAGAAACAGACCTCGATCTGAAAAGCATTGCTTTGGTTCAGGCCCATCAAAGCGGCCATCAAGTTGAATCCTGGCCTAACGCTAGCGTTTATCTAACAGGTTATGCCCAGAGTCTGGGTAACCCGGACTTTCCAGGCTTACGCTGGATTATCTTAGTCCGGCAGCAAGCCAGCACGGCTTTTGCCCCCGCTTACCAACTGCGCCAGCGAATCTTGGGGAGCGGGGTTTTATTGGGAATCTGGACTGTTGCTCTGGGCTGGCTAATTGCGGTTCGCGTATCTAAGCCTATGCTCAAGCTGGCTCAGGTAGCCGATCAGATGCGCCAAGGGCAGCGAAATATCTTTATTCCCAATCTGTTGGGGACGAATGAAATTGCGAGGTTAGCAAAAGCGTTAAGCCAGCTAGGCTCAGACTTAGCTGAGCGGGAAGCCAAGCTGAAAGAAACGAACCAGAAGCTGCAGCTACAGCTAAACCACAGCCTGAAAATGGAGCGATCGCTGCGTCGCGGTGAAGAACAGCTCCGGCAAGTGGTCGAAAATATCGATGATGCCCTGCTGTTGAAAGCTATTCACACTGGACAAACTCTATACGCCAATATCAGCTATAAACGGATTTCTAGCAGCCTGGCTCATAACGCAGATCAAGACTCTACGGGCTGGTTGGCATCAGTTCATGCAGAAGATCGAAGCCAGATTGCTCAGAAATTTCAGGCAGAACTTGCGGGCAAAGCGTTTTCCAGTAATGAGTATCGAGTTGTAAAATCCGACGGCTCTATTCGATGGATTTTAGATCGCTCTTTTCCGATTCGAGACGAGACAGGGCAAATTTATCGCTATGTCGTTATTAAACGAGATGTTACTGAGCAAAAGCATTCTGAAGAAGTTTTTAGAACGCTGACCGAAAGAACGGCGGCGGCGTTAGGCAAAAACTTTTTCTCTACTTTGGTTCAGTACCTATCAGAAATTTTAGAGGTTGAACATGTACTCATTACTGAGCAAGTTGGTCAGCAGCTTGAAACCCTGGCCTATTGGTCAAACGGTAAGCTACAGCCAACTTTAATTTATCCGATTAAAGGTAATCCCTGCGATCGCGTCTTAGCAGAAGGCAGCTATATCTGTACCGAAAAGATTGCCGAAAAATTTCCTCAAAGCCCGCTTTTATCTCGTTTAGGCGCAAATGCCTATTTCGGCCTAAGCTTGACCAACACATCCGGTCAAGTTCTGGGACACCTGTGCATAGCCACCAGTCAAAAGCTGCCCCGTCCAGAACGCTATTCTAGTTTGCTACACGTCTTTGCAACGAGAGCAGCCGCAGAGCTAGAGCGACAGCGCCTGCAAGAATGGCTCAAGTATGATGCTATGCATGATGTTCTGACCGGCTTGCCCAACCGCAACATGCTGATAGAACGCATTGAACTAGCGTTCAAGCGAATTCAGCGATATGCAAACTTCAAGTTTGCGGTGCTGTTCATCGATTTAGATCGCTTCAAGGCCGTCAACGACAGTCTAGGCCATGCGGCTGGCAACCAGTTGCTTCGAGTTGTAGCAGAGAGACTTAAAGAAATTACTCGACCGCTAGATCTGGCCGCAAGGCTGGGTGGTGACGAATTTGTGCTCTTACTGGAAGAAATTAATAGCTATCAAGACGCCATTCAAATCGCTCAGCGCGTGCTAAAAGCCATTAGAACACCTGCCGTCATTGAGGAAAATGAAGTCGCTATTTCTGCCAGCATTGGCATCGCTGTTGGCTCCTCTGATTATGTAGAAAGCTCAGATCTGTTGCGTAATGCTGATATTGCTATGTACCGGGCGAAAGATCAGGGCAAAGATTGCTACGAGATTTTTAATCCCACCATGCATATTCGCGCCATTAAGCAGTTGCAAATGGAGAATATGCTGCGCCAAGCGATCAAACAGCAGGAGTTCTCGCTGAGATATCAGCCGATTGTCAACTTAGCCACAGAGCAGCTAGTCGGCTTTGAGGCTTTAGTGCGGTGGGAGCATCCCACACGAGGCATTGTTTCTCCGACTGAGTTCATCCCCGTTGCTGAAGAAACAAATCTAATTGTGCCTTTAGGCAAATGGATCTTACGAGAAGCGTGCCGTCAAATGGTCGCCTGGCAAACTCAGTTTCCCTTTGCTGCCTCGCTCAAAATCAGCGTCAACCTGTCTGTGAAGCAGCTACGAGAAGCCAATCTGGTTCAAGAAATTCATCAAGTCCTGACCAGTACAGGCTTACCGGGCCGCAATTTAGCCTTAGAAATCACTGAAAGTATGCTGATGCAGAATGTTGAAGCTATGGGCAGGCTACTGCAACAGCTTAAAGATTATGAAGTGCAAATTAGCATTGATGACTTTGGCACGGGTTTTTCATCCCTGAGCTATTTGCATCAGCTACCGGCAAATAACCTAAAAGTCGATCGCTCTTTTGTCAGCAACTTGTTTAAAAGCCCTAGAAACCAAAAAATTGCTGAGACTGTAATTACGCTAGCCGATCAGCTAGACATGAATGCGATCGCCGAAGGTATTGAAACTCCAGAACAGCTAGAACAGCTCAAGGCATTTGGCTGTGAACTAGGGCAAGGCTATCTATTCGATGCGCCGCTAACGGTCCAGGCTGCCACGGAGAAAATAGCCGCCAAAACACCGGCTATTTTCTCCGTGGCAA
>JAAHIC010000132.1 GCA_010671965.1 Leptolyngbya sp. SIO4C5 | reverse complement strand
GCGTGAAGTTGGTCGCCCATTTCAGTATCGACAGTGCTGACCAGGCTGAGAAAGAGGGCGTGGAGATGCCTGCCGGAAGTGAAGCCGGGGGGAATGGGGGATCGGGCAGGAGGTTGAGGACGAGGCTATGGGGCATGGCGAGGTAGTTTCTCCGTTTGGTTGACTCAGCGTGTTCCCTATGAGTAATGCCTGCGCTAAACCCGGAGCAGCAATTCGAGGTCTTCAAGGACTTGGTAGCTGCAATTGATTGCTGACTGTGATGGGTATTTGATGCGCGATCGCAGGTCTTCTAGGCGATCGAGGAGGTGACTGTATTGCGGCAGGTTAAGTATGGTAGATGCCGGACACATTAATGAGGCCAAAAGTGCAATTACACTTTTGCTAAGCTACGGAGATCTTGAGCCGCCGCTGAAGCAGAGCCTTATGCAGCAGGTTAGCCAGCCCATAGAGGGCTATCGGCTACAGCTAGAGCAGTTCATCAACCAGCAGCAGCCTTTCCTAGTCAGTTATGGAAGACCAGACAAGTCACTCTTTGACTTCACGGTTTACTACGCAGAACTAAATTTAATCGAAAAGCGCTTGTACCTGCAAGTATGGTGCCAGGAGGTAGAAGACAACCGCGATATCCCGGAGCTTAAACACAATCGAACGCTACGGCTCGATCGAATTCAGGCACTTGCAGCCATTGACGGTCAATGGCGAGGCCAGCTTGACAGCATTGACGTAGAAATACACTTGCTGAGAGGGCTAGCTCGCGCTTATGAAGCTCGGTTCAATGATGTTGTTGATGAGAGGTTGGATGATCTACGCCGCGTTATACGCCGTATTCACAACACTTTTTGGTTTTTCCGCGAAGTCCACCGCTACGGGGCCGACTGTGTGATAGTCGGGCCAGAGCATGTGCGCGATCGCTATGTCCGTGAGCTAGCCAACATGATGGCTCTCTACGCACCGAAAAATCGTTAGGTAAGCTGCAGCGATCGCAGCTTTGGCAGGAGCTGTTCAAACGCAACACCCCGGTGACTGTGCTGCTCTTTTTGCGATGGTGTCATCTCGGCAAAAGTTTTGCCTAAACGGGGCACATAGAAAATGGGGTCATAGCCGAAGCCACCACTACCCCTAGGGGCGGTCAAGATAGTGCCGGGACAAATGCCTGCGGTTTCCAAGACAATCTGACCCTCTGGCTGAGCTAAGGCAATGGCACAGACAAACTGGGCTTGACGATTGGGGCTGTCTCCCAGCTCGCGCAGCAGGCGTTCGATGCGATCGCTATCGGTTTTGCCATAGCGGGCGGAATAGAGTCCGGGTGCCCCATTGAGGGCGTCTACCTGGAGGCCAGAGTCATCGGCGATCGCCCATTTCGCAGTAGCGATCGCCACCTGAGCTGCTTTGAGTCTGGCATTTTCTAAAAAAGTCTGCCCGGTTTCTTCCACCTCAATCTCAGATGGCTTCAGCTCTAGCGTCCAGCCCAGAGGCTGCAGATAGACCTGCATTTCCTTCAGCTTGCCAGGATTTCCTGTCGCCACAACTACCGTCGGCATTGCGCAATGTCCTAAAGTCAGACCAGATTTACCTTTTTAATCTTATCGGCAGCGGCCACGGACTTGGCGATAAACTCGATTGGCTGGCAACGGCGATCGCGGCTCATGCCGTGGCAGAGCGTTTTGCCGGAACGGTTTGACTGAGCCAGTGACGACAAGGCTAGGCTATTCGGCAACATCAAGTCGCAGAATATATTGGCTGTTAGGTGAAAAAGTGACAATGGCGCGACGGGGATTGCTGGGCGGTGAAATCAAATCAATCAGAATATCGGCAGCTTGGCCGACCATCGCCCCCTGAATTAGGCTGCTTTCGCGGCCATCGCCTAAAAAGCTGCCAACGCTGCGGCCCAGAGACACAAGCTGCGGTGGGGCATTAGTAGGGACCACTGGCGGTGGCGTCTCAATTCGGCTCGGCGGTACGATATCGCTGGTGGCCTGCAGCGGAATGAGCTGTCCGTTGACTAAAACCGCTTCGGTGACAATACGAACGCCATTAGCGCTGGGGACTAAGCGAGCCTCAATAGGGCAATCAGCGGCGATCGCAATGTTGCCTGTGCGATAAAAAATGGGCTGAGCTAGATAGAGAGTAGTCGGAACGGCAGTGCCGCTGACGGCGCTCAGGTCAAGCTCGATCGCTTCTGGCACTTTGACGACTATGGCCGCGTAATCGGTCACGATTTGCGCTAGCTCGGTGGGTTCTGGCAGGGGTGCGATGGGGAACTGTTCAGGCTGCGTCTGAGCAATGGCGGCGGGGGCAAACAAGAGAGCGATCGCAGAGGTCAGGCAGGCAGATGCGTTCATTTTGCAGCTTCTCCAAGATTGGGGGGACATCGGTGGGTTAGCCGATGTGTCTAAGATGGCTGTTCTGGGATAGCTACGTCGATACAGAAAACTCAGGACTTGTGTTCTGGGAGAGAGTTCTGGATCGATAACGAACTTGACTGCAGAATTCAGGTTTGTTCAGGGCAGGAGGCTGTCGCTAATCCGCTGTCTCAGGTGCTGATTCAGGCCCAATCACAAACTGAGAAAGCTCCGCCGTGTCAGGCAGCGGCTCTAGTTTGTTCTCATAGACGAGTGCCTGATAAATCAGGGCTGCCGCCCCACCGCGACTGATGGGTTTATTGGGGTTTAACACACTCGGCTCAGGATAGTTAACAACTAGCCCTTTTTGAGTAGCTAGGGCGATTTGATCGAGGGCATAGTCAGGAATCTGAGCCGCGTCGGTATAGTATTCGCTTAAATCTAGTTCAGTCTCTGGGGCGTCATCGTTAGCGGCTGTGACGGCGGGCGCGGCTGTAGGGGGTGGCGGGGCGGCTGTAGCCGGTAGAGCAAAAAGCTGCATCATCGCGGTTCCAGCGAGAGGAAAGGCCAACTGGTTGGGCGTTTTCCCTTGTTGTCTGACAGGTTGCACCGTCTTAGCCGCAGCGGGGACGGCTGCCACCGGAACGGCTTCTTCCTGGAGAGCGAGTCCTTCCACCAGGGCCACTATGGCATTAGCACGGCTAATTTCAGTTTTTGGCTCAAACTCATTAGGGTCAGGCGTGCCCATAAAGCCCATTTCATAGGCTTCCTCAATGGCCGTGCTGGCCCAGTAGTTATCTGGCACATCGGCAAAGGCGCTAGCCTGGGGCAAAGCCCAAATCGTTTCCGTGTCAAAGGCTTGGCGGATAACAGCAGCATATTCATCGCGGTCAATCGGCTGTTCGGGTCTGAAAGTGCCGTCAGGATAGCCCGTTAGGATTTCGGCCTGACTGAGCTGCTGAATAATCGGCTGGGCCCAATAGTCTGCGGGGACATCCGGATAGGGAGTTTGAGCCTCAGCAACGAGCAAAAAAGCGCCTGGCAGCAGAGCGATCGCTGCCGTTCCGCCGATAATGGCAGCTACTTTTTGGCTAGACCAATCTTGTTCCAGTCTCACAATCTTTCTCTCTATGTTTGAACTACAGCCGGAATGGGTTTATGCCTGACGATCGATGACGTTAGGAGATCCTTCGGTCTGTACGTCAAGTTCTTCACGGCGCAGTGTCTCGCGGGCTGTCACCGTATCCTGCTCAACTTGCTTCTGCAGGTTCACTTCCTCACGAACAAAGACTTCTTTTTGAATGTCAGCTTGCTCTTCATAAATGTCTATTCGAGCTACTTCACCCGCTTGAAAATCTTGATTGACTGGGCGATCGCTTGAGGTTCCCCCGCCTGACCGGGTCGAAATCACAACTTTTTCTTTTTGCACCGGCACCGCCACCTCAGCTTGGTTAGTTTCCACTTGCTTACTGATAACAACATCGCCAGCTTTATGACGCTGCTTGTCAGTCACTAAGCGCTCCTCATACAAACGCAGCCGCTGATTCTCAGGACTCGTAGTATAGAGTTCAGGCGTCTGCTCATAAATGCTAGCTGGTGGCTCGACGGCGGCGGGATTGCTAGCCGGGTCAGTGGGCGGCTGGGTAACGCTATATCCTTTGATACCAGCTTGCTCTACAGGAACAGACATTTCTACCGGAGCAGAGACTTCAGCACTTCCGGGTCGATAAACTGAGCGAACACGCTCTTCGTAATCGCGATCAATAGCGTTCAAATCAGCGGGATACTCAGGTAAAGCCTCAACCTGCTGCTTAGTCAAACCTGTGACATAGATACGGGTGTGGTCAGGGGCTTCTACGCAGCGACCAATAGGCAGCAGAACCTGCTTGCCAAATACCCAAAAACCTGTATCAACCACGAAATAGCGAATCCGGTTGGCTTCATCGATCAGGACATCACGAATACTGCCTGCTTTTTCATTATTGGCCTGAGTATAAACATCTAGCCCTTTAATATCATTACCGTCTAAAAAGCGATCTCTGTAATCTGGATAGCGATCGCTGATTTTGAAGAGTGTCATAGCGCTAATTTAATGAATAAAGACGTTCTAATTTTTGATAGTAATAGCCGTCTTTTCATCAATCATTAGAGATAGATTTTATTGCGAAATTATCTTGCTGAAAAATGAATGTTCAGCAACAGGTCTTGATTAAGAACCATTAAAAAATAAGTTTTCTCAGTCTCAGGGTAGAGACTTGTTTTCTACCCAAAACGTAAGTTAAAAAACATCTGACTTTTGAATCTACTCACTACGTTTTTAGAAGTCTCTCAGGTTTATTTAGGAGCAACCCTCAAGATGACATATCAAGAAGGGGTCAACGAACCTTATTACAAAAATCCTGCTGCACCACCCGTCGTTAATCCCGTCGTTGAATATCACGATCGCGTTCGCTGGGGACCGATCTTTGCCGGAATCGTTATTTCTATCGCGGCTCAGCTCGTCTTAAGCGCTTTGGGAGCCTCCATTGGCCTGACGGCGGGAGCCAGCGGTACGGCGGCGGGAGCAGTTAGTATTGGTGTGGGAATTTGGGCCATTATTAGCCTGCTCATTGCCTTATTTTTGGGCAGCTGGATTATGGCCAGTACCTGTGGCCCCATGAATAAAAAAACTGCCATGCTTAATGGCACAATTTTGTGGGCAACGACGCTGGCAATCAGCGCTTGGCTACTGGCAAGCGGTGTTTCAGGCACGTTTGGAATCGTAGCGGCCAATGCGGGTTCTGTGGTCGATCAGATTCAGGAACCGGGTGGCATCTCTTTGCCTAATCCGGAGGCGGCTGTCCCCAACGTGAATCCCCAGGAAGCGCAGCAATATGCGGCCAATGTGGCTAAAGCGGGCTGGTCATTCCTGTTTGGATCACTACTGGGATTGGTAGCCTCTCTCATTGGCGCTACAGTGGGTGCGCGCAAGCCCCGTGTCCATACCTCGTAAGTCTGGTTGGGGGGTCACCGTTGCGCCCTTACGTAGAATATGACTGAAACAGCTAGTAGATTACAGTTTGTCTGCGAGCTGTTTCCTGGGCTGTAGGGAGTTGCTTGAGCAGAGTTCTAGTTTTGAGGTCACGCGGCTACAGAAATCTCAGTTTAGACTGGGGTTATGACCGACAGCCGCTCATAAAACGCCATGCAATCTGTTCGCGCTCTGCTCAACATCACTATCAGCCTCATTTTGATCAGCTTTATCGGCCTGAGTCTGTTTCGCCTGGCTGTCTTTTTTCTAGAAGCCCAGCACTTAGTCTAAAACCCGCCATCCCTTTGTAAAATCAGGGGATGACAAATTTTCCTGCGCTTCCCCCCATCCCTACCTGTGCCTGGAGCCGCCCGCTAGGACTCGGCTGGCAAACTCCCTACATCGTCCGCTACGCCAGTAATTTAGACGATGGCCCCTGGCATGGCGCGCCCCTGGGCGGTTTCGGAGCGGGCTGCATCGGGCGATCGCCCAGAGGCGACTTTAACCTTTGGCACCTCGACGGCGGCGAACATATTTTTCAAACTTTTCCCGGCTGCCAGTTCAGCCTGTTTGAGCAGGCTGCCGACGGTACGACTCAGGCTTTTGCGCTTTGCACCGAGGCCCCGCAGCAGGAATTGTCAGCCTGGCAGTGGTATCCGCTAGCTGAGGTGGAGACACGGCAAGCGGGAGAGGCGCAGACGCCTGAAAATAATCCATCTATTCCGGTATCCTCCTATCCTCACGTTCCCAACACCGGCACCTATCACGCCCTCTACCCCCGGAGCTGGTTTACTTACAAAAATGTGTTTCAGGCCGAGCTGCGCTGCGAGCAGTTTTCGCCCATCTGGGCCGGCAGCTATCAGGAAGCCAGCTATCCAGTTGCCGTCTTTGAATGGACGGCACATAACCCCACTGATAAGCCACTAACCCTCAGCATTTTGCTGAGCTGGCAGAATATGGTGGGCTGGTTTACCAATGCCAACAAGTCGCCAGCCGTGCAGCAGCGGGATGATGGCAGTCCGTTTTATGATTACGTCCCTAGAGTCGGGCAGAGTGCGGGCAATTTTAATCAGCGGCTGCAGTCTGAGGCGATCGCCGGCTGTTTGATGACGGGAAGCTGGGCGCAGAAGCCCCAGGCTTTGCCCGGTGAAGGAGATGGTCAGTGGGCGATCGCCACGGTTCCCCAGCCTGATTTGGAGATTTTCTGTCATACCCGCTGGAATCCGGCCGGAGACGGCAGCGACCTGTGGTCAACCTTTGCCCAAGACGGTTCCCTGAGTAATTGCCACGACGAAATCCCTGCGGCTGAGGGTGAGCAGACTGGCTGTGCCATTGCTATCCGCTTCACCTTGCAGCCGGGAGAAACCCGCCAGATTCCCCTGGCACTGGCGTGGGACTTGCCCGTCACTGAGTTTGCGGCTGGCATCTCTGCCTATCGTCGCTATACGGACTTTTTTGGGCGATCGGGGCGCAATGCAAAAGCGATCGCCAAAACCGCTCTGCAAAACTATAAAACCTGGCAGCAGCAGATCATCGACTGGCAGCAGCCTATTTTAGATCGGGCTGACTTACCTGACTGGTTCAAAATGGCCCTGTTTAATGAGCTGTACGACCTCACCAGTGGTGGAACTCTGTGGACAGCCGCCAGTAGGCAAGATCCGGTAGGACAGTTTGCGGTGCTGGAATGTCTAGACTATCGCTGGTACGAAAGCTTAGACGTGCGGCTCTATGGCGGCTTTGGCCTGCTGCTGCTGTGGCCAAAGCTGGAAAAAGCCATTCTCCGCGCCTTTGCCCGCGCCATTCCCACCGCTGACGATACGCTGCGCATCATTGGCTATTACTACACCATTGGCGCAGCTAACCATCAGGCTATTCGCAAGGCTAGAGGGGCTACCCCCCATGACCTCGGCGCTCCCAATGAGCACCCTTTTGTAGCCACCAACTATACCAGCTATCAGGACTGCAACCAGTGGAAAGATCTTGCCAGCGATTTCGTTTTGCAGGTGTACCGAGCCTACAAATTCACTGGCGAGACAGATACGGACTTCTTGGTGGAGTGCTGGCCCGCGATCGCGGAAACGCTGAAATATTTGAAGCAGTTTGACTACGACAGCGACGGCATTCCTGAAAACGGTGGTGCCCCTGATCAAACTTTTGATGACTGGCAGCTCAAAGGCATTAGTGCCTACTGCGGTGGGCTGTGGTTAGCAGCACTAGAGGCCGCGATCGCCATAGGTGAAAGGCTGACGGCGCAGCAGCTTGGCCCCGGCAATTTGCCGATTTTGCTAGCCCAGTATCGGCGCTGGCTGGAACAGGGGCGATCGATTTATCACAAAAAGCTGTGGAACGGGCAGTACTATCGCCTCGATGCTGCCAGTGGCTCAGAGGTGGTGATGGCCGATCAGCTCTGCGGTCAGTTTATGGCCCGGCTGTTAGACCTGCCAGACATCGTTGCCCCGGAATTTAGCCAGTCGGCGCTGGAGTCAATTTATTCAGCTTGTTTCATTCGTTTTAATGAATATGCTGCAAACCGAGCGACACCGCAGAGTCAAAAGTTTGCCGGAGCGCAAAGCGGCAACTTTAGCGCGGCTAGCTTGGGCGTCAAAATTGGCGCGGCTAATGGAGTGCTGCCCAATGGCTCCCCAGAAGATCCCGACGGCACCCATCAGCTCGAAGTTTGGACGGGCATCAATTTCGGTCTAGCGGCCTTTTTAGCTCAGATGGGGATGGCCGATAGAGCCTTAGAAATTACTGAAGCTGTAGTTCGGCAAATCTATGAACATGGCCTCCAGTTCCGCACCCCGGAAGCAATCACCTCCGTGGGTACTTTCCGGGCCTGTCATTATCTACGACCGATGGCAATTTGGGGGGTCTATCAGTTGCTGAGCCACCCCTCAACTAAAATCTCTCACCCAGTTGTCTAGGCGAGAGATGGAAAATTGAACAAGTTTGCAACAGGGCTGTTAAGCCACTTTTCGTCCCAGTACCTGATCCTTAAGTGAGTTAAAGTCTTCTACCAGTTCTTGACGATTAGAAGCCTTGAGTAAATAGCGATAGACAAACCAAATAACATAGCCCAAGCCAATCAGCTCAAACAGCGGTGAGAGCAGGGGAATGTCATTAATAGCACCGAGAACGGCTAGCATCAGCTTGACGGACACCAAAGCGGCAAAGATGAGTCCGATGGTCGTGATGGGTCGCCGGTACTCTTTAAAGAAGTCAGTAACGTACTCAGGTAAGTCCGCCAAAAGGACAGATATCCGCGCCCAAACTTTCTGCCATTGGTCAGGTTCATCAGCCCCAGGTGTTGTGGTTGAAGTGACTGAATTAACGCTGGTGCCAGCAGTCTCGGTAGATTCTGGTAAGGTAGATTCTGGTTTTATGTCAGTGTTCATATTAACTCATCTCAATCACAATCTAAGACTATTTCGCCAGAGAAAAACTCAGCTAGCGTTTGGTAATAGCAGAGTTATAGTCTGAATTATCTGGATTTTCAAATAGCGCTGTGCTTGAACCAAAGTTCAAACAGCTTTTAAATATACAACGGATTACGCCTAGAA
>JAAHIC010000131.1 GCA_010671965.1 Leptolyngbya sp. SIO4C5 | reverse complement strand
TGCCGTAGCGGCGATGATTGACCGGGAGCTGATTAACCAGCGGGTGTTTCAGGGCCAGGCGGAGCCGCTCTACAGCCTAATTCCTACCAGCTTTGATATTTACGAGCCGGTCTTTGAGGAAGCTTATGGAGATGGCAACTTTGACCAGGCCAGAGAGCTTTTAACCGCTGCCGGATTTTCGGAATCTAATCCGTTTACGCTGGAACTCTGGTATCCCTCTTCTTCCACCACCCGCAGCATTGTGGCAACGACGCTGAAAGAATCGATTGAGCAGGGGCTTCCCGGTCTGGTCAATGTCGAAATCAACAGCGCTGAGTCCGCTACCCTCTGGGAAAACGTGGAGAAAGGCGTTTACCCGACCGTACTGGCAAACTGGTATCCCGACTATTACGACGCTGACACTTTCATTCAGCCCTTTATGAGCTGCGGCGAGGGGTCGGAGGCCGAGCTGTGTGTGAAAGGAGAAAGCCAGGATAGCGGCTCCTTTTACTTTAGCGATCGCGCCAATACCCTCCTGAGCCAGCAGCGCAGTGAGTCTGACAGCCAAGCCCGTCAGCAGATTTTCAAAGAGCTGCAAACCCTGCTGCAAGAAGATGTGCCTTATGTTCCCCTCTGGCAAAACAAGGACTACGTGTTTGCCCAGGCGAATGTGGACGGCGTGAAAATTCAGCCCACCCAGCAGTTCTTGTTCTGGCAGATTGATAAGTAAATGTCTCGTTCCGCCTCGCTCCGCAACTATGTCTTGGCCCGGCTGCTGCTAGCGCCGCTGATGATCTGGACGATTACGACGGTGGTGTTTTTGCTGCTGCGGGCCACGCCGGGAGATCCAATTGATGCCCTGCTGGGGTCACGGGCTCCGGAAGCCGCTAAAGATGCCCTGCGATCGCAGCTTGGTTTGGATGCGCCCCTGTGGCTGCAGTACATTCGCTACCTGGGAGATTTGCTGCGGCTGGATTTGGGCACATCCCTCTCTAGTCAGGGGCAGACGGTGTGGCAGATTATCGGAGCACACTT
The DNA here is from genome assembly GCA_010671965.1 of Leptolyngbya sp. SIO4C5. Lineage (GTDB taxonomy): Bacteria > Cyanobacteriota > Cyanobacteriia > Phormidesmidales > Phormidesmidaceae > Sphaerothrix > Sphaerothrix gracilis. Next base: position 7,918 of record JAAHIC010000131.1, on the reverse strand, counting down.
TCCGGCCACGGTGGAGCTGACCATCGGTGGCCTGCTGGTGGCGGCGGTGGTAGGGCTGACGGTGGGCGCGATCGCTGCCTCTCGGCCCAATACGGCCATCGACGCCGGGGGGCGACTGTTTGGCATTTTGACCTATGCAGTGCCAATGTACTGGTTCGGCATGATCTTGCAGCTGATCTTTGCGGTGCAGCTCCGCTGGTTTCCTATTGGCACGCGCTTTCCCCTCAGTATGGAGCCACCGGCTGGGCCCACCGGCCTGTATGTATTAGACAGTCTGCTGCAGGGCAATTTGGTCCAGTGCTTTATCGCCCTGTACTACCTGGTTTTGCCCTGTCTGACCCTGGGCATTTTGATCAGCGGCATTTTTGAGCGCATGGTGCGGGTGAATCTGAAGCAGACTTTGCGGGCTGACTATGTGGAAGCTGCCAGAGCGCGGGGGATTCCTGAGCGCCGAATTTTAGTGGCCCACGCGCTGAAAAATGCTTTGATTCCGGTGGTAACGATTTTGGGGCTGACCTTTGCCTCAATGCTGGGCGGCGCAGTGCTGACAGAAGTGACTTTTTCCTGGCCGGGACTGGCGAATCGGCTTTACGAAGCCATTTCCCAGCGGGACTACCCGGTGGTCCAGGGACTGATGGTTTTCTTTGCGGTGATTGTTGCGGTTATGAGCATCCTGATTGACGTGCTCAATGCCTATATTGATCCGCGTATTCGCTATTAGCTAGCCGTTTGAGGCGGATAGGGACAGCGCTCTAGGGCCTGGGTCAGCGCTTGCACCCGAATTGGCTTGCTGAGGTAGTCATTCATTCCCGCCGCAAGGCATTCCCGCCGATCTTCTTCCATTGCATTAGCCGTCATGGCAATAATCCAGGGGCGATCGCTGGCATAGTGACGGCGAATCTGGCGGGTCGCTTCTAGGCCGTCTAACTCAGGCATCCGCATATCCATCAGCACCACGTCATAAGACTGCTCGGCCACTGCCCGCACCGCATCCTGACCGTTGACGGCTAAGTCGGCCCGGTAGCCAATGCGCTCTAGCATCCGCAGCGCTACCTTTTGATTCACCTTGTTGTCTTCAGCTAGCAGAATCCGCAGCGATCGCGGTTTGTCGGTAGCAGTCGGCAGCGGTGAGCGGACTGGATCTATAGCAGCTTTGAGGGGCGTGAGGCTGAGCTGCAGCGCCTCTAGCAGCGGTGCTTGGCGGATCGGCTTGCGCAAAACTAGGATGCCTGGGGGCAAAGTTTTAGCCGACGCCTGAAAGGCGGACAGCATCAGAATAACGGGCAAGGCTGGCTGCTGAACTGCGTGGCGCAGCGATTCGGCCATCGCCATGCCAGTTTTGAGAGTCAGGGCATTGATCAGGGCGACCTGGGGAGCTGAGGCTGAGGTTAGGTCAGCCAGCGCCGTTTCCATAGAAGCAAATAGACACGGCTGTAGGCTCCAACCTTCTAGCTGCTGCTGCAGAAAATTGCGGCGGGCAGCGTAAGCCTCCACAATCACAACCTGTTGCGCCGCCAGGGAATCAAACACCTGAGCTGGAACGGGCTGCTGCCGGGGAGCTATTACCGGCAGCGATAAGGTAAAGGTGCTGCCCTGGCCGGACTGACTGTTGACCCAAAGCATTCCCCCCATTTTTTCGGTGAGATGCTTGCTAATTGACAGTCCTAGCCCGGTCCCCCCGTACTGCCGTGCCGTTGACTGACTCATCTGGCTGAACGGCTTAAATAAATTGGCTAAACGGTCTGCCGGAATTCCAATGCCAGTATCCTCTACGGCCAATGTCAGGCAGCATGAGGTGAACGGCACATTGAGATGAGCCGCTTTAGCTGCGACCGTCCGCAGCTGACGGGGATGCAGCCGCCAAGCGCTGGTTGTAGAAGTCAGCCAGGCTGTCAGCGTCACCCCTCCGCTCTCAGTAAATTTCACCGCGTTGCTCAAGAGGTTGAGTAAGATTTGGCGAATTCGCAGCTCGTCGCCCAAAATGACTTCAGGAACATCGGCTTCCACGAAGTAGGCTAGCTCAATTCCCTTTTCATTGGCCTTGCTGCCCACCAGTTCCAAACTCTGCTCAATACAGCTACGCAGGCTGACAGGAACCTGCTCTAGCTCTAGCTTGCCTGATTCAATTTTAGAGAGATCGAGGGTGTCATTGATTAAAGCCAGTAGGGTTTGACCACTGTAATAAATTGTTTCTGAGAGATCCCTTTGTTCCGGGGTTAGCTGGGTTTCTAGCAGTAGCTCCGTCATGCCAATCACCGCGTTCATGGGGGTGCGGATTTCGTGGCTCATAGTGCTGAGAAATTCGCTGCGGGCCTGCAGAATAGCGCTGGTGCGCAGTCGATCTACTGCAATAGTGCTGCCGCTCACTAAGGCTAGAAAGGTGAGGGGAGCTACCGTCGGCACCCAAACATTGAGATACAGCGCCACCAAGGCGATGATTAGAACCCCCAAGCTGCTTCCCAGCCAAATTCCTAGCTGGACGATCAAGGCGCGATCGCTCAGACCCCAACTCAGCCAAGGCCCCAAACCCACTAAAATCAGACCCATCCACAGAGCGCTGGGACGGCGCAGCCAGCTTTGATGCAGCAGATTGTGAACGACAGCCGCGTGGAAGTGAATACCGTTGGCGGGCAAAAGCGAGTCAAACGGCGTTAGCAGCGAATCAACTCCGGTTGCGGTCGCCCCTACTATGACAATTTTTTCCTGAAAAGCGGCGGCAGGAATTCGGCCTTCGATCACGTCCACCAGCGAATAGTTAGATAGACCAGAGATTGGCCCCGGCCAGTTGACCCATATCATCGCCCGATCGGGGATGGCGACTATTTCGGCGACAAGGCTATAGACCTGGGCGATCGCAACACCAAAAGCCGGTACACCTTGATACAGCAGCTCGACTCGACGGGTGATGCCGTCGGGATCAACCAGCTCTCGGATATGGCCGGTCAAGACAGCAGCATCCGCTAGGAGGGGCGTTGGTAAGACCTCAACATCTTGGGCATCCCAGGTTTGTACCAGCACAACCTGTCCCTGCTGCAAAATTGCCTCTGCTAGGCTAGCGTCGGCGGGATGGGGATCTGTCAGTAGAATATTCAGCGCCACGACGCTGACTTCAGCCGCTGCCATCTGTTGCAAAAGCTGAGTATAGTTGCTGCGGGCAATGGGAAAGCGCCCTAATTCTGCCAGCGTGCGATCGTCTACCGTTATCAGCACAATGCGATCGTCCCACTCCACCGGGCCTCGCATCAGCGTCAGGGTTCGCAGCAGCAGCAGTTCCAGCGGATCAAAAATCCTGAGCTGCATCAGGCAGGCCACCGCTAAAGCAATGATGGCTCCTGGCATGAGCTTCTTTAACTCAGGCAGCGGCAATCTAGGTCTACGGGGCCACCAGCTCATAGGCTTGTTGCTGTCCTAAAGGGGTTGTGACTAAAACCCGTATCCGGCCATTGGCGGGTAGAGGTAAACGAATATCGAACTCGCCGTTGCGATCGGTTGTTTGAATATCGTCTTCTATTAGTAGCAGATTCAGCGGATCGACCTGACCCGCAATTTCCACAGTTCCAGTTCCATCCGCCCTCAAAACGCTCAGATTCAGGCTGGGATCATTGGTCAAAGGAACCGGCGGTAGGGGAGGCTCCCCTGGAATAATCATTGACTGAAAGCCTGCTGGAATCGACACGCTTTCTCCCTCAGCCGCAGACACCACAGCTCCTTCTTCCGTCGCCACGCCAGTGCGGCCTTCCGGCTGCACTGAGACGCCAAATACGGTGCCGCGAACGCCGCTAACCCCCGCTGGCGTCCGAATATTCAGCTCGGTATCCGGGATTGTAAACGGGCGGGCCTGCAGGCGGGCCTGACCGCGCGTTACGGTAATTTCGGTGACGCGCCCACCGTTGCGGGTGGCTCTCAGCTCCGTGATGCGCAGATCGGTGTTCTCAGAAACCTGCACAAAGCCAATTTGAGTATCTATGGCGAGGGTAGCTCTAGCGCCGGCGCCTGTGCGCAAGCCATCCCCGACAGCCTGAAGCCGGAAGCCAGTGCGCGCTGGCTGCGTCCGGCCTCCCCGCACATAGAGAACGCTACCGTTGGCCTGCCGCAGCTCTAGCCAGCGATTAACCCGTACCGGCAGGGTTTGGGCAAACAGGCTCTGAGCGGCGGAGAGAGCAACGAGTATCGCTGTTGTGGTCAGTAAGACCCGGGTGCGTCTGCGCAACTATTTCAGCTCCTACCTAAAGTAACTTATCGAACATAGATTACCCTAGCTCTGATGCCTTCGTCCCGCAGCAGTGACGACAGATTTTCGGCTAAAAAGCGTCGATCGAAGATGCCCGCCTGAATATAAGGGCCTAGACGCGATCGCGTAATGAAGGCACCGGGTACGCAAGCCTGCACCTGCTCTAGTACGGCTGCATCGTCAGTGGGCACAATTACCAGATAGTGCCGCTCAGGTAAGCGCCCAACAACAATCACTTCGCCCTGACGCAGGGTATTAGTATTCTCAAACGGGTTTGTGCCAATCGCAGCGCGGCAGTTTTCTGTTTCTGCCAGGGTGCTTGCCCCGCCGCTGGCTAATCCCCACAGGGCTACCAGCAGCGCCAATGAATACTTCCTCACTTCTTTAAACCTAAACAAATTGGTCTTGATCTCCTTTCTAGCTCCAGCCTATTTCAGCTCGGCCATTCCTCGTCAAACTGCAACGTCATTTACCCCTTTGATACTACAGCCGTCGCCTGCTTCGCTTGGAGATTGACAGCCATCGCCGCCTTCTAATTTTTAGCGCGGTTTCCGCCCAGGCTAGCAGTCTCAGGTGAAATATTGCTTTAACTAAAAAGACCCCATCAGCATGATAGGGCCTTTAAGTTTATGGGCTGCAGTTGACGATTAGCTGACGAGGTAGGGATGGTTGAGGCGATCGAGCTGCTGCACTAGCAGGCTGAGAAATAGCCCCACATCGGTCACTACGCCTACAGACTCCACTGAACCGCGATCGCTCAGCTTCGTCACCACCGCCGGGTTGATATCCACGCAGACCATTTTGACGCCTGCCGGAGTCATATTGCCCACGCCGATTGAGTGCAGCATGGTGGACAGCATCAAAATCATGTCGGCTCCCTGAGCCAGCTTGGCGTAGTCTGCCTGAGCCTCAATCAGATCCATTTTGGTATCGGGCAGGGGGCCATCATCGCGAATCGATCCGGCCAGGGAAAACGGTACGTTGTGCTTGACGCACTCGTAGAAAATACCCTGGGTCAGGACGCCCTGCTCCACCGCCGCTCCAATGCTGCCGCAGCGCCGAATGGTGTTGATGGCCTTGATATGGTGCCGGTGACCGCCCCGAACAGAGACGCCCCGGTTCATGTCTACCCCTAGCGAAGTGCCCATCAGGGCCTGCTCAATATCATGAACGGCGATCGCATTGCCTCCCAGCAGCGCCTGAATATAGCCCTGACGAATTAGATGAGACAAATGCTCACCGCCGCCGGTGTGAATCACCACTGGGCCAGCCACCACTACGACGCGCCCGCCCTGATCTTTGATTTTGCGCAGCTCCCAGCTCACCTGCTCGACCACCAGCTCTACCCGGCGCTCGCTAGATACCCCCGCTCCCATGAAGGAAAACTCCTGGGTACTGCGAGAGTCGCGGACATCAGCTTTGCGCACAATGCGAATGCCGTCAGTCTTAACCACGACTTGATCCCCCTGGGCTAAGTCTCGCAGCAGGCAGCAATCTGCCGTCGTGCCCGCAGCGGTTTGCGAGACAACCACAACGCCGTCCATGCGCTGATTGCGGACCCGCACCCATTCTCCCTGCACCCGCACTTCAGTGGGATAAATAGTCGTGCTGTAGAAATCGTAAGGAGCTACCCCTGCCTGAGCCACCGTTTCTAGCTGGGCGTCCCGCACTTCCTGAGGCAAAGCCACAGCCCCTAAATCAATGAGCTGCGACATGATTTTCTCCATGACGCCGCGATCGGGAGCGGACACCTTCACCTGGGCTGAAGAAGTGCTCTGGCGCTGTTCCCCCAGATCAAACTTCAGTACCTGAAAGCTGCCGCCGCCTTCTACGATCAAATCCAAGGCCCGGTTAATCAGCCCAGAATCTAGCAGGTGTCCCTCTAGCTGCAAGGTTCTGCTGTCTACAGCCGCTTCGGCATGGACGTCTGCCTGGACTGGCTCTGTCACCCGCAGGGTTAGGCACTTAGACGCGCCGCCTGCTTTCAAAAATTCGGTCAGCGGTGTTTCAATAACCTGAAAGTCAGCTTTCTCTAGACGCTGCTTTAGCGCCTGACTGGCCTGATTTAAGACAACAGTGCGATCAATATTAACCGCGTTGCAGGCAAAGTTAACTGCATCGGGTTCTTCAATCGCGATGCGTTTTTCCGCCGACACGCGCATTTCAATCAGGCGATTGGAATAGGCATCGAAGGCTGGCGGATAGTAGAGCAGGTAGCCGTCTGTGAGAGGGCAGAAACAGGTGTCTAAGTGGTAAAAGCGCTCGTCCATCAGCCGCAGTGACAGCACTTCAATGTCGAGCCATTTGGCGAGGTAAGGATGAGCATCTAGCTCAGTACGGAAGCCGTATCCGGCCCAGAGCACTCGACCTTCGCGATCGAGTAGCGCATCCCCTGCCCCTTCAAAGGGCAAATCTTTGGGCAGCTCGTGCACCGTGAACCCCTGCTCCTCAAACCACGTCTTGAAGTGGGGTTCTTCTCCCTGGCGCTCTGGATGGAAAAACCGACTTAACACGACTGTCTGACCCAAGACCAGTCCGGCATTAGCGGTAAAGACCATATCCGGCCATCCCGGCTGGGGCTTCACGAGGTCAACCGAAGCCCGTTCTGAAATAATCTGGTAAAGGTCTTGCCACTGTGCTGTGGCTGTGTTCTTGGAAGACTTATGAATATTGCCCTCCATCCAAGGATTAATGACGTAGTCCACGTCATAGTGATGGGGCGCACACATGAGAAAGCGAATGGGAGCAGTCATAGGAATCGTCGGCAGTTAAGGGCTGACCTGAGATAGGACAAAAATTATCTACGCTTTTAGCAATTGAATCTGGCTCAATCCACTGTAGGCGTGCCGGGACGCTAGCCCGATGTCCTACGAAACTTAGGCGTACTGCACAGAGCAAACCATGCCTGTAAGGATTGAGCGCCCATTGCTAAGAGCCGCTGTTGACGCTGTTAAAAACGCCAAAGGTGTGCTGAGGTTAGAAAACTCAACACACTATTCTAGACTTTTTCTCACAGCTTCTAGCAGCCATTTCAAGGCTAGGGCAGACTGAAACGAAGTCTACCTTTAGCATGTCATCAAACCTTGAAAATTAGGCGAAACCGTTAGTTTTTATCTGCTTAAACTGCGATCGCGATCGCGGTCTTAACGCTTAAGAATTAGCGAGGCAAATCCGTAAATAAATGAGCCCGGGTCAGGTGATTGCCAGTGAGAACAGCGTGACTCAATCCCTGATGGCTCAGTCGATTAGCGACTGCTGGATCAAACTGGCTGGCGGCTTTGGCGGCAGGTCGCTCTGGCGATCGCGCCATCTGCTTGGCCCGTGGCTGAGACTGGGACATCGTCATCATTTGTACCGATGAGTTAGCCGCAGCGATCGTCCTCATCTCTGGCTCCTCTGGCTGCCAGCCCGTAAGCAACAGCATCAGCGTTATCACAATGCTAAATAACAGCCTAAAGCCGATCACCTTGAAGATAGCTTGGCCCCAAGCAGAAAAGCGGGGTAATCGTTCTTCAGGTTCCTCAATTGGAGATAGCATATAAACCGCCTCAAGCACTTCACAAATTGGCAACTCTCTCAAACTGAACAGCGTCAACTGGCTAGCAAGACCGCAAGACCTATTAACTAGAAGACTCAACTATGAGAGCAAACAGTTGCAAAAGTTCATAGAGTTACAACGGAATTTAG
>JAAHIC010000130.1 GCA_010671965.1 Leptolyngbya sp. SIO4C5 | reverse complement strand
GTCGCTCATGCCTCGCGTTATACCAGATCTTAGAGGCGCTAAAGAAACTCCCAAAGGATAGAGGTATTCGCCTAGCGCCTAATCTTTCGCTCAATTAATTCGTCGTTAGAGATTTTTGAGGCTATAACCATGTCGCCTAACTCCGATTCGGACAGTCCCAATTCAGGGACAACTCGCTCTGCCGACGTTTGGTCTGATTTACGGGCCGTCAAGCGCCTAGAACATACGCAGCAAGACGTCAGCTCTTTGCAAACGGCTATTCACCACCTGCAGCAGCGCTGGCTGATCAGCGTGATTCTGTTAGGCACAGTTGCGATCGCCTTGGGAATTGGTCTAGCGTTTACCTACAGCCAGGTGCGCTCACTGCAGCAGCAATTGCAAAGTCAGGCTGAGCTGACTGAGACGCCCTAGCTGAGGTTTAGCTGCGATCGCCCCCGACAAAAGCTTGTGTAGAAATTCTGATTTATCATGTCTGACTCGACCGTCTCTGACTCAACCGCTGCCGACAGCGCTGCCCCATCTGTGCCCCCTGCCAGCGAGTCTTCTAGCAGTCTGGTACGGGCCTCAACTGCCGACACTCACCTAGAAGAGCTTGCCCGCGAAGTGTTGGAGCTGAAGCTAGCAGCGCTCTCCGAAACTAATACGGCAGAAAAATCTGTTCAGCAACTGCGGCGGCGCTTAGGTCGGCTCAGAATTAGCCTATTGTTGACGTTTATTTTGTTTGGCGGCGTCGTTACCTGGCAGCTTTTTAGCTCCCGCAGCCAGCAGATTCAAATTGCCCAGATGCAGGCTCAGCTGGCGGCGATCGATACAACTCAGCCAGAGCAGGTCGCGGCAATCGCCAACCAAGTCACCACCCTACAGCGGCAGGTACCCAACAATCTGCCTAATGTTCTAGAGCGCTATCAGCAGGATATTCAAGCCCTGCAAACGACAGTCGAGGAACTGGACGAAAATGTGGGCGATCGCCAGCGCACCCTGGTCGTATTGACCCAAGCGCTGCAGGACATCTTGGCAGAAGATATCGCCACCCCCTCTCCCGAACCATCCCCTCCAGCAGCTCCTGAGGAAACAGTAGAATCTGAAGAGTAAAATGACTTGTTCATTGAGTCGGTAAAACCGCTGACTCGTGGTGACCGTTTATGGTGGAGAGATGATAAGCGAGGGAGTGTGAGCGTCTCGCTCACGACCGGCAAACACCAAGTTCATCCCTTGATTCAGCAGCGCCTCCCCGGCTACTAACTCCGAATTTATGCCAGACAAGGCCACCTCAATCAATGGCATCCTAATCCGACTACCTGATGAACGGTGGCATCATATTATGCAGCGCCATGCTGACCTTACAGATAAAAAGGACTGGCTGCTGCAAACGATTTCCTCGCCAACTCGTCTGCTAGCAGGTAACGAAGGGGCATTAATGGCAATTCGAGAAATTAAGCCTGGGAAATGGCTAGTAGTGATTTACAAGGAAGATGATGATGATGGATTTGTCGTTACCGCCTTCTCAACTCGAAAAATAAACGCGCTTAACCGGAGGCACCAGTTATGGCCCTAGCTAGTTATCAAGAAGCTCAAACTTATCTCAGATTTCTGCCCTTACTCCACAAGCTGCCTAGACAGCCGTTCTTCGTTGTTTATGACGCAGAAGCAGACGTACTCTATATCGACTTTAATCATCCACCCCAGTCTGCCGAAGACAGCGAACTCACTGATGACGATATTGTTATTCGCTACGATGACGCTGATGCTATCGTTGGCCTCACCATACTCCACGCTAGCCAACGAGCCAGCGAGTGATGAGTCCAGGCAGGAGACATAGCCGTGACCCCAGCGATTGTACTCGACGGACAGGAAATTCTTGCTAGTATCCGGCCAGGAGGATGCAGCTTTAGCTCGAACGTTAAGCCAGGTAGGTATAGCGGCTGAGGCTGTGCTCGTAGTTTTGTAGCAGCATTTGAGACTCCTGCAGGGTAATTTTTTGGTCTTGCAAGGCCCGCTCGGCGCGGCGACGGAGCTGTTCAATCAGATCCTCAGAATCGTACTGCACGTAGCCTAGTACCTGGTTCATCGTGTCTCCTTTGACGACATGCTCCACCTGATAACCCTTCGGCGTCAGGTGAATGTGTACCGCGTTGGTATCGCCAAACAGGTTATGCAGATTGCCCATAATTTCCTGGTAGGCTCCATTGAGGAACATGCCCAGATAGTAGGGTTCGTGGGGTCGCAGCGGATGCAGCTCTAGTACCGGCTTCACGTCCCGCAGATCGATAAACTGCTCAATTTTGCCGTCGCTGTCACAGGTGAGATCAGCGAGGGTACCCCGGCAGGTGGGTTCTTCGTTCAGGCGATGAATTGGCAGGATGGGAAAGAGCTGGTCAATGGCCCAGCTATCGGGGGCTGACTGAAAGACTGACAGGTTGACGTAGTAGATCGAGGCCATGATCTTTTCGAGATCTTCGAGATCGTCCGGCACGTAGTCCTCATGGCGCACAATCCCTAAAATCCGCTCACAGCAGGCCCAGAACAGCCGCTCGGCCTTGGCCCGCTCCCGTAGCCCCAGATAGCCAAAGCTAAAGAGGCTCGTGGCCTCTTCTTTGAACTGCACTGCGTCGTGGTAAGCCTCCTGGTAATTGCGGGGACTGATTGAGGTGTAAGTTTCATAGAGGTTGCGGACAATCAGGTGATCGTCTTCGCTGGCGGGTTCTGGGGGGCCACTGGGGACATCGCTGGTGCCCAGCACGTCGAAAACCAAGAGCGACTGATGAGAGGCGATCGCCCGGCCACTCTCACTCACTAACGTCGGCAGGGCCACGCCGCTGGCCTCGCAGGCTTCTTTCACCTCGGCCACAATGTCATTGGCGTAGTTTTGAATGCTGTAGTTTTTAGAGGCGTGGAAGTTGGTCTTAGAGCCGTCGTAGTCTACTCCCAGACCGCCGCCCACGTCCAGGTAGCCCATCTTGGCCCCCAGCTTGGCTAGCTCTACATAGATCTGCGCCGCTTCCCGCAAAGCATCTTTGAGGGTGCTGATGGCGGAAATTTGGGAGCCAATGTGGAAATGGAGAAGCTGCAGGCAGTCCAGCATGTCGGCTTCTCTCAGCCGCTCAACCGCCGTCAGAATTTCTAGCACCGTCAGGCCAAACTTAGCGCGATCGCCTGCTGAAACGCCCCAGCGCCCCATGCCTCTAGTGCTGAGCTTAGCCCGCACCCCCAAAATCGGCTGAATTCCCAGACGGCGCTTGGCCTCAATTACCAGCTCTACCTCTTCCAGCTGCTCCAGCACGATAATCGGGGTTTGCCCTAGCCGCTGGCTGAGCATGGCGGTTTCAATATACTCCCGGTCTTTATAGCCGTTGCAGATCAGCAGCGCCCCCGGTGTATCCAACATGGCTAGGGCGATCATCAGTTCCGGCTTGGATCCCGCTTCGAGGCCGAAACGATGGGGCTTGCCGAAGCGCACCAAATCTTCGACAAGGTGACGCTGCTGGTTGCACTTGACCGGAAACACGCCGCGATACTCACCGCTGTAGCGATAGCGGGCGATCGCTTTGGCAAAGCAGGCATTGAGCCGTTCTAGCCGGTCTTCTAAAATATCGGAGAAGCGAATCAAAATCGGCAGGCTTAAGTTGCGCTGCTTCAAGGCTTCTACCAGCTCAAACAGGTCAAGCGAGCCGCCGCGATCGCCCCTGGGTGAAACTGTAATGTGTCCGGCAGCGTTGATTGAAAAATAGGGATCGCCCCAGCCACGAATTCGATAAAGCTCTTCGCTATTTTCTAGCGTCCACATCGGTTTTAGGGCTGAAGGAGGGGCTAAACGCTCACTAGAAGCCTGATATTTTTCCCGCAACAGTTCTACCCGCTGTTCTACTTCCATGAGTGACTCCTCCTTAAGTATGCCTACCGAATAGACAGTTTATCTGCCTAAACTGCCCAAAAACCACCCCACTGCGAAGGATCCTCATGCTGAGGTATTTCACGGAAGTCTGATAGCAGCCGACTTGGGAGATGAGTAATTCCAATCAGAGGCTACGTAGATTTACTCTATCTAAGTCTAAAAAGTTGCCGTTTAACTAAAAGAAGCAGCGGCTATTTGATGAATTTTCGGTGAACCCACTTGTAGGCTTTGGTCAAATTTCCATAACCTTAAAGAAAGTATCATCTAAAATTCATACAGAAGACCTGATCAATTCGTCATGGTGCCTGGATAGCTCAGTGAGTTTACCGGCACCCTTTAAAAGCAGCATTTTTATGACTTCTCCTAAAGTTTCTAAATCTCGAACGCTAGTGGCTCATCGCCCCGCTGCTACCGCTACCCGGCAGCAGGGAACCGCTCGCGGCGGTCGGATCGCTGGCAGTTTGCTGCTAGATATCGCCTGGATTTTAGCCACAGCGGCGATCGCTTACGGCATTAGCAGCGTCATTGCCTTGGTAGCAACGCTCGGTCTTGGCAGCAGTGTCTCTGTCACAGCCCTGCAAGGAATCTCAGTTTTTGCGCTGGTTGCTAGTGCCGTGGTTTTTCTGCTGCAGGATATTCTGCGTCTGTTTAGCCCTCGCCTCTGCCTGCCGCTGGAATACTCGACGGCTAAGGCCAATAGCATTTACTGGCAGCGGCTCCAGATCTCTCTGCTAGCGGTTTCCTTTAGCCTGATTCTGATTACTGTTGGCGTCGCTTTCCCGCGCATGGTCTTAGTTTCACGGCTGTTTATTGCTGCCATCTTTGCCCTGACAATTCTAGCGGTCCGTAAAAGCATTCCTGCCGCTAAGGTTGGTTTTATCACCTCTGTCGGCATCTTCATTGCCACCGTTGTCACTATCTTCGTGGTTAAAGCGACCGTCGCTTCTGAGGCTCAGTCCAACGCCGCACCCTATCCCAGTCTGCCAGCAGAGCGTTTGAGCTAAGATTCGCGCTGCTGCTGCCGCTCCGCTAGCTTCAGCAAAATCTCGGTGTGAACTGTGCGGGTAATGGGATAGAAATAGGCCAAAATCAGGCCGATAATCAAGCAAATCGTGGGCAGCGGGCCGATGGCAATACGAATCGCTAGCAGGGCTGAGTCGGGCTGTACGGGGATGGGCTGTCCGGCGACGCTTTCCTGAAAGCCGGAGAGTTCCAGCGCCTGTCCCACCAAAAACAGGCCGATGGCTAAGCCAAACTTCTGCAGCAGCACCATAAAGCCGTAGAAAATGCCCTCCCGCCGCTTGCCCGTCTGTAGCTCATCAAGGTCAATCACGTCCGGCATCATCGACCAGGGAATCAGGTAGGCCGTGGAAACGCCCAGTCCGGCAATAACGGCTAGTCCATACATCAGGCCAACCTGACCGGGCTGTAAAAAGAACAGGCCAGCCTGTGCCCCAATCCACAGCACCATGCCCATAAAGTAGACGGCCTTTTTCCCTACCCGGTTGCTAATCGCCCCCCAAACAAACAGCATGATCAGCGCCGTTCCCTGGACTGCTAGAGCGACTTGGGTAAACACAGCCTCCGGCTGGCCCATCCAGTTGACCACAAAGTAAGGAATGATGGCCGCCGTTACCTGTACCCCCAGCCAGGAGCAAAGATAAATACCAATAACGTACAGAAAGGGGCGATTGCGTAAGGCAATCCGTAACTGCTCGGTAAACGGGGTATCGTCTACGGCTTGCTCTCCGCGATCGCGGCCCGTAGCGGCATAGCTACGGCTCCAGGTTCCCCAGACGCACCAAAAGAGAGAGGCCACTGACAGCACCGCACAGATGCTCGCCAGCAGCGTATACTGGCCGACCGGATTACCGGCCATCTGAGAAAAGATGATCTGGGCCAAAACCAGAGAGAGAATGCTGCCGCCTAGCGAGAAAGCAAAGCGAAAGCTGTTCAAGCTGGTGCGCTCGTTGTAGTCTGACGTTAGCTCTGGGGTGAGGGCGGTATAAGGCAGGTTAACGGCGGTGTAGGCAATATTGAACAAGACTGAAACCAGCACATAGTAGGCAAACAGCACCCAGGCATTAGTCGAGGGCACCAGCCACTGCACGATAAACAACAGGCCAAAGGGCACTGCGCCAAACATCATCCAGGGGTAGCGCCGACCCCAGCGCGACTGGGTGCGATCGCTCAGCACGCCCACAATCGGGTCATTGATGGCATCCCATACCTTGCCAATCAGCAGGATGCTGCCCGCGAGTGCTGGGTTGAGGCCGGCCACGTTGGTGAAGAAAAATAGCAGGAAAAAAGCCAGAACATTGGCGGTCATGGCGGGGCCAAGATCCCCGGCCCCATAGGCCAGCTTAGTGGGGAAGCTGAGTTTTTCACTGCCTGCTGGAGTTTTGTCGGCTGGGGAAGGGGTCATAGACTTAAGCCATAAACAATAGCCTGCCAGCGCGATCGCCTTTTATGCCGAGCAGCTACACCTAAATTCACTGCTTTCGGATAAGATCGGGATTTATGTCGCTCTCTGGCGCTTCACCATTATCAATAGACTATGTCCGATCTGTATATCACCTGGTCAGACTATCACCAGAAAATTGAGCAATTAGCAATTCAAGTTTATGAGTCAGGGTGGCAGTTTAACCAAATTGTCTGTTTAGCCAAAGGCGGCGTGCGGATTGGAGATATCCTCTGTCGCCTGTTTGATCTGCCTCTGGCTATTCTCTCTACGGCTTCCTACAGCGGCCCCAATAATCAGCAGCGCGGCGCGATCACTTTTTCGCGGGATCTCAGCATGACGACGGCGAGCTTGGGTAGCCGGGTACTGGTCGTTGATGATCTGGTGGATTCGGGCCTGAGTTTGGAGCGATCGCTGGTGTGGCTCGATCGCAAGTATGGTTTTTATATTGACGAAGTGAAAACGGCAGTGCTGTGGTACAAGGACTGCTCGGTGATTAAGCCAGACTTCTATGTGGACTACCTGCCGGATAATCCCTGGATTCATCAGCCGTTTGAGAAATATGAGCGGCTGGAGCTGAGCCAGCTCGCAGCGAACCATCAGGCGGCTGCCACGGCGAAGACCTCTAGCGCTTCTTGAAATCAGCCGCCCCGTTTAAATCCGCTAGGTTAATTCTTGCCAAAATCGACGCTCACCCAGTAGAAGGGGGGCTGCGACTGAAGAATGCCGCAGGGTGTGCTGCCAAAAAACTGCCCGGTAGGTTTCACGCTACCGGGCGCTGGCATAGGTTCCTAACTTTAGCTTTAGGCAGTCGCGTGTTGCTCTAGCAGCTCCGCGATCGCCTGATGTTCCAGCGGCGGCTCGGCCGGAATTGGCTGGCGGGTATCGGTGATTAGCCAGTCAAGGGCTGCTGCCTGCATGTCGATGGAAGCGCCGAGCTTATCAACGCAGTAGCGGCCAAACACCAGCTTATCGATGAGGCGGACGCCGGAGCCGATGCGGGAGTACTCAAAAATGACGCTCTTATCCACAACGGCGCCGCTGCAGATACAGCAGTTGCGGCCAATGGCGCTGGGGCCAATGATGGTCGCGCCGTCTTCGATGTGTGCCATACCACCGATAAAGACTGGCCCTTCCACATGTACTTTATCCCAATTGACCTTGACATTCAGGCCCGTAAAGACGCCGGGTTTAACTTCCTGTCCCGGAATTTTGACGCCTTTCACTTTGCCAGTCAGCACGTCCTGAATTGCCTGCCAGTAGTCAGGCACTTTGCCAATGTCCACCCACTCAAAATTCATGTTGATGCCATAGAACGGGGCACCGGCTGCTACCAGCTTCGGAAACAGATCGCCGCCGATGTCGAATTCTTGACCGGAAGGAATGTAGTCAAAAATTTCGGGTTCAAAAATATAGATACCCGTGTTGATGTTGGTGCTGAGAGCCTCTTCAACAGCAGGCTTTTCTTGGAAAGACTGAATTCGCCCCTCCTCGTCAGTAACGACAACCCCATAGCTAGGCACCTGCATTAGGGGAACCGACTTCATCACGATGGTAGCGACAGAGCCTTTTTCCCGGTGCTGGCGCACGGCCTCGGTCAGATCCAAATCAATCAGGGCATCTCCGCAAAGCACGATGAACGTATCGTCAAAGAAGGGAGAAAAATCCTGAATTTTTTTCATGCCGCCGGCAGAGCCAATGGCCTTACCGACTAGCTCCCCTTCTTCAATGACGCCTTCAAAAGAGTAAGCAAGCTGAACCCCAAATCGCTGACCGTCCTGAAAATAGCCTTCGATTTCATGGGCGAGGTGGCTGACATTCACCATGATTTGGTCAAACCCGTGATTGCGCAGCAGCTCTAGCAGAAACTCCATCACGGGCTTCTGCAAAATGGGAATCATCGGTTTGGGAATCGTGTAGGTGATAGGACGTACACGAGTCCCCTTGCCCGCTGCCAAAATCATGGCTTTCATAGAAACTTCTCTCTGTTGCAATCTGCTATTAGTACACGGTTAGAAAAATTTGAGCTGCTAATTCGCAGTCCTGTAAAACAGGAAACCCACATTCAAGCTAATGCTATCAGTGCCTATACGGATCTGCCCAGATTCATGGGGGTGGTTTAAGGACTCATTACAGAGGGCTTACTTTTTGCAAACGGGCTGCAAACTCTATTCCCAAACCCTTCATAACTTCCTCAGATTTTTTGCCTATAACCATAAGTGAAGGGTTTGAGGTCAGGTTGTTCCCAGTCTGTCTCAGGTTTGTACGTCCAGTCCTACAGACCTTCTTCCCCTCAAAAAGGAGGTTATTGATGAAACGCATTCTAGCCGCTATAGAAAAATCAGATCTCAGTCAGGCTGCTCTCCAAGAAGCGATCGCGCTGGCTAAAGCACTCTCCGCTCGGCTATTGCTGCTGCACGTCTTATCCGGCAACGAGTCAGGCTATCCAGAAACGCCAGCCTTGCCTAGCTTGCCCTACTACTCTGAGTTTGATGAAACGCTGTGGCGCAACTATCGCCAGGATTGTCAGACTTTTTCTCACCGTTACCGTGAATGGCTGGGTCGGCAAGCTGAAACAGCTTGTGAAGCGGGCACTAGCGTGGACTACGACCAGCTCGTAGAAGG
>JAAHIC010000013.1 GCA_010671965.1 Leptolyngbya sp. SIO4C5 | reverse complement strand
CAAAGACCTCTAAGATCTCGAGGCGTTCCGTTGCAAGTTGGACAGGCAGACTCATCATGTTCCCAGAGACTCGGTACAGCCTGAAACCTTATCATATGAAAGCTTCTGTGAGAATGAAATGGCCCTGGCTAGCTATAGCAACAATTGCCAGTGGAATAGCAACTTTCTCTGACGGTCTTAACAAGTTTACGGATGATTTCCTAGACCTATCCAGAAAAATCAGGCTTTTAGAGATAAACCTGGAAGACCAAAGAAGGTCTTAAACCCGATAATATCTCGACAATATCCGCCCCTAAATCTCTGGGAATGGTTACTCGGTATTCTGTGATCGCCTGTCGTTCCTGCTCTACCGCTTAATGCCATTCGCCTCCCTAGAGTTCAAGTTCTGTCGCCCGCGACTGTCGTGCTCGTTGTCCAGATTGTCTTTGCAGCTCATCTCTAGTGGCATAAACCACCCTCTCAACATAAGCCTGACGCTCTGACTGAGGATAGCGCTGGCTGTTCAAACCACAGACAACCACGTGGGCCGCCATGTCCACATCTCCCGTTTTAGCCAGAACTTTTTGCACGATCGCCCGATCTAACGCCTCACCCGTGAGCGTGCTAGGAAGTCTGTCCCGACAGGCACACCAGATGCGATAGAGCAAGCCGGCTGTCAGGTGCTGTACTTGCCGCCCTATTCACCGGACTACAACAAGATAGAGAAGGTCTGGGCCAGGTTGAAGCACTATCTACGCCAGTATCTGAGGCATTTCAGTTGTTTGTGGGAAGCCGTGGATGAGGCGTTTAGACAGCTGTCTTAACCAACCCTCTATATGCAATAATGCAAAAGACCCCCAGCATCAGCCAGAGGTCTTTTGGTTTAGGCGTTCTCAGCGATCGCCTGCTCTCCTCACTTCACCACACCCCCGACCTGATTACCCTGCACCGTCTCGGCAAAACCGCCGCCGAACTGGGCACCGCGCAGGTCATACTTGACGGCTTCTTTCTCGGCTAGGGTTTGGATGATGCTTTGCAGCGCTTCGATTTGCTGACGCTGGGCCGCTAGCTGCTGGCGATGCTCAGCTAGGAGCTGCTGGTACTCCGTGATGACCGCTTCGTTAGCAGTGACCGCTGCCGCCGAGGTAGTCGTCGTCGGCAGGATTGGTGCATTGCCGCCACTCGTGTCCTCTACTGCCGCAGGGGGTGCCACGAGCACGGATGAATAGCTGTTGCAGGAAGCGCCGCATGGCTGTTACCTCATTGTGAGGATACGCCCCATTGTTCTGAGAAATGTGGGTATGTCCGGCAGACCTAGTAACGGTTTCTCGATTGGCACAGGCTTAGGGATCGCTAGCGGGCGGGATTTGGTTGGGCTGCACCTGCTCGATGGGGACGCCTAGCCTGCCGGTCAGTTCAACAACGTTATCGGTGAACTGGTTGAGGTTGCCGGAGAAGGTGGCAGCGCTGCCAGCGATCGCTCCAGCTGCGGTGGCAATGGCAACTAACCGCTTCAGTCTGCGCCCAATGCGGTTTGTGTCTGGCTCTGACTTGCTAATGTCGGCTTCGAGGTCGTCGAGAACGTCTAGGGCTTCGTCTTTGTGTTCAGCAGGAAGGGTTTGGGCCTGTTCGCGTAGGGCAGTGATGAGGCGGGTGATGTCGTCGAGGTTTGCGCCGTAGTTGTTGATGGTGCCGCCAAGCTGATCGCCTTGGACGGTTTCGGCAAAGCTGCCAGCGAACTGAGCGCCGCGCAGGTCGTATTTGGGTGCTTGATTTTCTTTCAAAGCCTGAATGATTCCTTTAAGAACTTCCTCAATCTGTTGGGGCTGAGAGCTTGACCCGTTAAGCCCCTCAGGCTGAGGAGCTATCGCAATATTAGCTAACACCTGCTCAAGGTCTGATAGCCCAGGGCCAAGAGGGCTTTCTATCCACTGCAAGAGGGCTATACTCCGACTTCCTTGGGCTGCGGAGCTACTTGGAATGTTGCCACTGGGGGGCGCTAGGGCAAAAACGAGTTCATCGAACTGAGTGTGTGGCAGGGAATTCAGCTTCTGGATGAGGAGCAGCCGTTCTTGCATTGACAGATTTTTCTTATCTTCAGCCATCAACTTGCCTCCTTCCGGAATCAAGCCCATCATAGTCAACTCTCAATCAGAGCAGACTGAGCCCAGTTGCTTCTGAGGACTAGAGCAACACCATCACCCTTTACCAAAGGATAGGGAAGCCTCTTTAGTGCCCAAAACAGTTTGTGAACAGTATGCTGACGCTCCTCTCCTATCAAGGCTAAGATCCCGGCATATTCCAGCAGTAAAATCATGCAAGAGCTGTCCCACACGCAGCCTCCCAGGGAGACTCGAAGTAATAGAGCAGAACTCTCTTTTGAAGAGCGCCTGTATATTATTCAGACGGTGAATGGCTTGCCGTCAGTCCAATTTGAGGAGTTGTGTTTTGCGCTCAATCCACCTAAGGGGGTTGTACCTGCAAACAGTGCATCTCAAGGTGACCGAAGTAAAGCTCTCTTAGATTGGGCAGAAGGCTCTACCGGGCCAGGACTGATAGCGGTTGACCAGGGATTACAAATAATCGTCCCCAAGCTTACTCAACCCCCAGCTTCTCCTAAGCCCAAAGCCTTTGCCGTCAGTGGCAGCATGGGGGATCTTTCTCCAGAAGAACTGGAGGCGATCGTTCAGCTATTGAGGCAAAAAACAGGCGACGACTCCATTGAGATTGCCTTTTTCACAGAGGGCAGCATCAAGCTGGTGTTGAATGGTTCACCAAAAGGATTAGAAAGACTGCAGGAACTGTTCGATTCAGGAAAATTGACCGATGTATTGGATGGTCGCCCGGTTGAGTATGTGAATTCAATTGAGAGCGACACCGTAGAAGCCCGAAAAGCGCGTCTAATCCAAGTTCTCAGATTTAATACGGAAAGACACAACCTCATCCGAGCCCGAGCCCTAGCCCGAGCCCTAGCCCGAGTCCTAGACCTAGCCCGAGCCCTAGCCCAAGACCGAGCCCTAGACCTAGACCTAGACCTAGCCCGAGCCCTAGCCCTAGACCTAGACCTAGCCCTAGACCGAGACCGAGACCGAGACCGAGCCCTAGCCCTAGACCTAGACCTAGCCCTAGACCGAGCCCTAGCCCGAGCCCGAGCCCGAGACCGAGCCCGAGACCGAGACCTAGCCCTAGACCGAGCCCTAGACCTAGCCCGAGACCTAGCCCGAGACCTAGCCCGAGACCGAGACCGAGACCGAGACCGAGACCGAGACCGAGACCGAGACCGAGCCCTAGCCCGAGCCCTAGCCCGAGCCCGAGACCTAGCCCGAGACCTAGCCCTAGCCCTAGACCCAAACATCGAGATCAAAGGAGCTAAACTTAAAGGCGCTAATCTCAGCTACCTTGACCTTAGGGGAATTAACCTGGAAGGAACTGATTTAACTGATGCCAACGTCACAGGAGCCCTCTTCGGAAATAACCTCGGGCTGACGGAGTCAGACAAGCGAGACTTAGCGAAACGGGGGGCAATCTTTCAAGAGCCTCCTAGCTCGGATGTGCCGAGTCTGGTGCTGCGGTGATGAGGCAGCAGAATATCTATTCAGCGCTCTGCCAGCCTTCAATGACTGCGATCGCGATATTCACATAGGGATTATCCAACAGTTCCTCTACCGCAGCTTTTCCACCGGACTGCAGAGCACCTACAGCCCTTTGCCGCAGGGTAAGAGGAATAGCAGCCGTGACGAAGGCTTTTTGCTCGGCTTCGGTGGCGGCAGGATTAGTTTCTTCTAGCTGCTTGAGTAGGCGCTGAATCTCTAAGGCTGCATCCGCAAGGCTCTGTTTTTCAGAAACGCTGTAATTGTTGATAGTGCCGCCGATCTGATTGCCTTGGACAGTTTCGGCATAGCCACCGGCAAACTGAGCACCGCGAAAGTCTTTATTGCCAGAACTACTCTCTGCCACAGCTTTGGCCTCAATCGTGATGGGACGGCTCGCCAGCATTTTAACGATTTCCATCATGTCCGATTCCGGCTGACGAGACTGCCGACGATAGGCTTCTAGAAGTTCGTCTTTAAGAGAGTCAGTCTGCTGACGGTAGCGGACAATTTCGCCATCTCTGGCGGCCAGTTCCTTTCGGTACTGGGATTCTAAGCGTTGTAGGTTAATCTCATAGCGCTCATAAGCAGCTTGCTCAACTTCTGCCTTGTTCGACTCTGGAGGAACCGCTAAACGGATCTCAAAGCTATTTTGACTTTTACGCTCAATGCCTTGAACCGCAAGATTTTCGTCACCATATTGCGATTGCAGATCCTGAAATGAGGCAAGAAAAGCTTTCCAGTCAACGCCATCGACAAAGAATAAATCGACCGTTTCTAGAAACTTCTGAAAACGCTGGGTGAACTCCCCTGGCTGAAAGCTCCCTCCATGTGGACGACGCTCTTGGCTATTGTTCTTGAGGTAAATGTAGTCGCAGATAACGCTCTGCAGATTCGTAGCACTGTTGATATTCCAATCTCCAATGCAGGCTCCAGTTAGGACAGCCCGTCTAAAATCAACTCTAATAGCATCCGCTTTATAGAAACTAGCCGCTGTTAAATCAGCTTTATAAAAGTTAGCGGCTCCTAGCTTAGCTTCGTTGAATTGGGCCGCCTCACAGATGGCTTCCTGTAGCGTGGCTTGTCTTAAATCAGTCCCAACTAGAGAAGCTCGAAATAGATTTGCTTGGGTGAGATTAGCATCGCAGAGGATTGCTTGGCTCAAGTCAGCACCTAAGAGATTTGCGCTAGAAAGCTTAGCCCAGTTCAAATTAGCTGATTTTAGATTTGCTTTGACCAGAGACGCCTTTGTTAAGTCAGCCCCCTGTAAGTTTGCATCCTGCAAATTGGCTCCTAGAAGAGTTGCTCTCTTTAGTTTTGCATTGACTAGATCTGCAGCTAGCAGCTGAGCCTGAGTGAAGTCAACCTCTTCCATGTTGAGTTGACTCAGGAAAGCCTGACGCAAATTTGCCCTTTTTAGACAAGCTTTCCTAAGGTTGGCTCCAATCAGGTCGGCTCCAATCAGGTTGGCTTCACTCAGGTTGGCTTCACTCAGGTAGGCTTCACGCAGGTAGGCTCCACTCAGGTCGACTCCAATCAGCTTGGCTTCACTCAGGTTGGCTTCACTCAGGTTGGCTTCACTCAGGTTGGCTTCACTCAGGTTGGCTCCACTCAGGTTGGCTTTACTCAGGTAGGCTTCACTCAGGTTGGCTTCACTCAGGTCGACTCCAATCAGGTAGGCTTCACTCAGGTTGGCTCCACTCAGGTTGGCTTCACGCAGGTTGGCTCCACTCAGGTTGGCTTCACGCAGGTAGGCTCCACGCAGGTTGGCTCCACTCAGGTTGGCTCCACTCAGGTTGGCTTTACTCAGGTAGGCTTCACTCAGGTTGGCTTTACTCAGGTCGCCTCCACGCAGGTTGGCTTTTCGCCACTGATTCCAAACCTCAACGCCCTGCTTCAGAATTGCTAAATGCTCCTCATTAGCCATCCCCTCATCTCCCCCAAAACACAGTAGCGATCGCCCTCACGCTCACCCATTCAGAAACGCCAAAATCTCCTCCACAGATCGCCGCTCATCAATCATCTGTCTCACCTGCATCATCTTCCGCACTTTGACATACACCTTCTGCCGTCGCGTTTCCCCCGGTTGGATCACCTCATCCCAGCAGTAGTAGTAACTGGTCGTGGGGTTCTTGCGCTTCTTGTTGCCGATGCGCTCCTCTAGCCAACCGCAGGCTTGACCTTTAGGGCTGTGCCGTCGCTTGGGCGATCGCTGAGCAGGCTGTTCTGGGGGAGATAACTGGATATTTTCAGCCGCTCGTCGATTGAAAAGCTGGCGCTGCTCACCCACACGAAACACGACGTATCCTGGTTCAGCTACTTCTAACGCCCCTGTACGCCCGTAAAGCTGGCCGCGATCGCCCACCTTAGCCTCTGAGAGCAGTGGACACGGATTTTCGATTTCATAAGGTGGCACCTCCGGGAGTACAGTAAGCTGCAAACCTCGAAGGGGTGTCATGACGCCACCTCCATAGGTTCATGAATCTCCCTCAGCAGCTCTAGCAGCTCATAAAGCTGGTCATCTATCAGCGACGACAGTTCATATTTGACAAACCACTGATACAGACGTTCTGACAACGTTGCCTCAGACCAGCCTAGACGGCCAATTTCAGCGTCTATGGCAACCAACAAAGGGGAAAGGTCATTGCATGAGGTTTCAGGCATGTTCCTGGGGCCATTAAGCCCAATCTCAAATCCCCACTGAGGATTAGCCGCGATCGCCTTTTGAATTCCTGGGCGCAGAACCGGACTGGCCCACTGTTGCTGATATCTAGCTAAGCGCTGCTCTGGTGTGGGTTGTTCAAAATTTTGTTCTGGGGGAGACGGGGGCGGAGCTGTTTTCCTTGATTGAGTTTGTTGCTTCCACTTTGAAAACTCTTCTTGATTTGCTTCTACCTGTGCTTGCTTCCTAATCCACTGCTCTCTGAGCGTTGGTGGAGTCGGCAGTCGCGAAGCTTTCTTGTTTAACCAATTCCTAAATTCTGGATCGATTTCTTTTTTAATTTCTATCTTTCTCTCTTCGGATATGGGTGGGTGGGCTGAGAAAGATTTGTAAGAGATTTGAGAAAGATCTGTAGAGTTGCAGGACGATTGCTCTGTAAGACTTTCAGGCGACATGTGTGATCCATCTGTCACTGAGTGTGATCCGTTTGTCACAGTGGGTGACAGATCTGACACAGTGAGTGACTCATTTGTCACAGGTGTGTCTCCAGAGTCACAGGTATTTATGCTCACGACAGGGATGCGTAAATCAACTGCCCCGACGATGGATTCTTCTAATTGACCATTCTCTATCAAGCAAGCTTTGGCTCGATAAAAGGTTCTACGCTGAATCTCCCACTTACGGCAAAATTCTGAAACATTATCAATACGCAACCACCATCCCGCTTTACGATGGGCCAAAATCAGATGGTACAGATAGCCTTTGGGCGTATAGTGACCCTCTCGCCAGAGCTGTAAAACATCATGTGTTGTCAGTTCCAAGTGAGGTTGTCGTCGGGATGACTTACCGTTATTCGCTTTTTCTGTCATGATAAAGACTCAAGTATTTTTTTCGCCCGCCCTCCATAGGCGGGTTTTTTATTGTGCTATTCTCGATTTGAGAATCATAACATTGCGCGTTTATTGTGAAAGAACAAATTAAAATGGGGTTCGCGTTTGATAGAAC
The DNA here is from genome assembly GCA_010671965.1 of Leptolyngbya sp. SIO4C5. Taxonomy (GTDB): domain Bacteria; phylum Cyanobacteriota; class Cyanobacteriia; order Phormidesmidales; family Phormidesmidaceae; genus Sphaerothrix; species Sphaerothrix gracilis. The sequence continues at coordinate 16,559 of JAAHIC010000013.1, read as the reverse complement.
GCTCAAGCATTTTGAGATCACAGCTCGGCAATTAGCTCTGGCTGCTGACGTAGCCCCTAGTCAGATATCAGAGTTTCGGAATGGCAAGCGAAATCTTGGTTCTGAAGCGATCGACAGATTGCTCTGCCATTTAGAAGAGTTTGCTCCTGGGAGTCGTAGTTACTTCTGTTGGCAACTCGCGGGTGGCAAGCCTTCCTTAGAAGATGAAATTGCCTACCTGCAGCCAAAAGAGCTTGCGACGCTGTTGAATGCAATCGCTGACAAGCTTCAAAGCGCGAATCAGTCTAAGCCAGTGGGAATTCTGGCTTCGTAGTGCCCCACAGATGAGATTTGAGAATGGTTGAGCGTGCATTTACTCAGCGAGCACATACTCTCGATGAAATCCTTGCGATTATTCAGCCCCTTCCTATTGAGCAACGTGTTGAGCTAGTGAATCGATTACTTAGAGAATCAGGCTTGTCAGTTAACCCACAAAATGATTGCCCGCTACCCGTTGGCACGATGGGAACAAATGAGCTGGGCGAAATTCTTCAGGCGATCGCGTTTCACTTCCGAGCGATCGCTCCTTTTATCGCCACAAAAAAAGCCCTAGCCAAAACGACTAGAGCCTTGATGCATCGATGATTGATACAAGGAGCCGTGCATCAAGCTGGACTGAGACGAAAAAGCCCCCACTGTTGAGTCGCTGGGGGCTTTTGTCTGGAGTGTGTAGCGCGTGACTCGGACGCTAGCCGCCGATGAAAGGCTTAAATGGCTTTGTTGTTCAGATGGTCGCGGCGCAGCTGGTCAAACTTGGTTTCCTCTTTATTGTCCAAGTGCTCAGAGCGAAGCTGATCGAACTTATCAGTGGACTTGTTCAGGTTCTCACGACGCAGGCGGTCGAACTTGGAGAAGTCTTCTTTATTGTTCAGGTGGTCGCGGCGCAGCTGGTCAAACTTGGTTTCTTCTTTGTTCTCTAGGTGTTCAGAGCGCAGTTGGTCAAACTTATCAGAGGATTTGTTATCAAGATGCTCTTGGCGGGCCTGGTCAATGCGGTTGGCTGATTCGGCGGTGATGGCCTGGGCCGGAGAGATAGCTGCGGCAGAGAGGGCAAGAGAGAAGATAGCGAAGGTGATGCGTTTCATGATTTAGCTCCTTAGTTTGCGTTTTTGACTTCAATCATCTTGAGTCCTACTATGACGGCTCTCTCTGAGGCTTCTCTGACTCCAACCTGAGAAAGGCTTAACGGGTTCCTGAGAAGTCTGAGAGTAAGCTGACTAGCGGCTCATGTGTCTAAAGGTAGGAACCGACAGGGTAAATGTCGGGAAGCTGAAAAAATGGCAGTAGAGCGATCGCCTCCCCTCTTGCCAACGCAAAAAAAGGGGCCGCAGCCCCAAAGCCGCTAACGAACCAAACAGCAGCGCACCCGACCGCCCCGCTGGCCACCCTGCAACTGCACAGCCCCCTGAGGCACTACACAAGGCACGGACACCGCAAAACGACCTGGCCCGCCGCTAGGACAGCGCACCAGCACTGAATACCCCACCACTGCTGACCACTTGGCCGCAAACTGAGACGGCAAGACCGAGAACCACACCTCAGCGACAAAACCTGTAAACGACCTATCAGACTCGCGCCAGTAGCACTCGACTGCCTCGAACTCAGCAGCCAAAGCCTGAACGAACTCAAACGGAACTGGAAGCATAACTAAAGCCAAACGCAACGCGCTCTTTAACGCCCTGCGTTTGGCTGTCTTAAAAGCGATATGGCTAGTGTCAAGGGTGGGGGCAACGTAGCGATCGCCTTGCTTGATTACCTGGCAGTCCCCCACTTGCGCAGCCCTTGAGACGGGCTTTTATGGCGTATACTAGCGCTCCCTGCGTTGGCTTACCTTGCGATCGCCTTGCTGAGCGGGAGGTTCTGGGGGGAACGCCCAGAGCCGTCTCGCAGAGCGGCGAGTTGCTAATAGGCTTGGATTGATAGGTTGGCTATGTTTGAAAAGCGATCGCGCAGACGCAAAGCCCTCAGCTCGGCCAAACTGAGGGCGGACGTTTAGGTGTATTGAGCTAAGCCGCGATCGCAGGTCGTGCGTAAGCAAACCGAATAGCGTCGATATCGATGTCAGCATCTCGCATCGCTTCAATCTCTGTCTCAAAGTCAACCGAATCGCTATACTCGCCTTCGTGCAGTAGACAGTGAATTTCGATGCCCAAGCGTGTTACTAGGTAAACCAGCTTCGGCGTGAAACCTAACTGCTCAGCGATCGCCCAAACTTGCCCAGGATTAGCTAACGCTAAATTGACCGACAGATAAGCCTTGCCTTTTGGCGGGATGGTGGGAATCTGCGCAATATCAGGAATCGAGATCGTCTGTGTACTCATTGTCTACCTCTGACTTAAACCAACAAATAAACCGATAGTCACCGTACTTACTGGCCTTTTGGCTTCTCTGAGTTACCTTGAGCAGCGTGGTTAGCCCAACCTTATCAGCAATTTTTTCGCACTTGCCCTCAGCCTCATCGGCATTCTTAGCCCAGACCTCCTCTTCCCATTCTTCTGTAGCTGCGTCTGGATCTTCAATCATTTCCATCGCCGGTGGAGCCATCGGCCTAGCGGAGCTGCCAGAGCCACCCGACAAGAGTGAGCCGCAACCACCAATACCACAGCCCATCTCACCGCAGTTCCCCGCCATCAGAAAGGCGGAAAAGCCAGCCAGGGCTAACGTTCTCGGAATCTTACTTAGTTTCATCATTGACCTCATAAATTTTCTTGGGTGCTGTAGCTCATAGCCAAAGTCTCTCGGTACCAAACCACAACCCAGCGATCGCCGTAGGCGTAGTAGTCGGCTTGGTCGCTGTAGTGACGCGGATAGCCAAAGGTGCCGATCATGTCAGCGCGGTGCTGGGGCCAAGCTAGATGCTGCAAAGTGCGCAACTGCTCAGCCGTAATGGAACCATCAGCTCCATAGCGCGGCGATCGCTCAGCCGAGTCTGCAATTGGAAAGTGTTTCCAGTGGTAGCCTGTTGCCAGTGCGTTCTGGCTCATCGAGTCGTAATGGATGACGACATAGACACCCGCAGGCGTGAGATACCAGTCACAGCAGTTCGCCCGGTAGCGGGGATAGCCAAAGGTGCCAATCATATCCTGGTAAGCTTGGGGCCAGGCCAGATGCTCTAGCACTTTGACCTGCTGGGCTGAAAGCTGCCCGTCACGGCTGTAGGGCGTCAGAGCCGCCGCTTCGACCGCAACGATCGAGATACCAAAGGCGATCGCGCCCATGAACTCAGCTCGCATCGCCCTGCATCCGCTGCTGTCTGAGGGCGTTCAGCACCTCCAGCTCGGTCTGTGTCTCAATCTTGAACCGAGCGATGCCCCGCTTAGCGCCAGTGGTCTTGTAGGCTTGCAGCTCAGCATCAGAGAAATCGACCTCAGCGACGTTAGCCTGCTCGATGAAAGCTTGCACGTCTGCCAGTTCAACCTCTAGCGACTGCTGCAGGTGACTGTTCTGAGTCTGAATGAGTGCTAGAGCACCGCTAACCTCATCGGGTACCAGCTCCCCTTCAATCACGCCAGCGCTGCCCCATTCCTGGGAGTAGTGACCTTTGGCATCTGCGACCCACTGCTGCCGTGACTGCTTGGGCACCTGGGAGAACTCGCTAAAGAGCGATCGCGCTAGCTCGGTGAAGCCTTTACCTTCTTTCAGCAGCGGTTCGGGGGCGACTTTACAGAGCCAGTCAAACCAGCGGGTACGGATAGTGACGGCTTTGACGCCTAATTCGTCTGCGAGCTGCTGTGCGGTGTAGGGAGCTGATATGGGCTGTGGTGTGCTCTCAATGTGCGATCGCACGTGCGCTGCGACGTGCGGTGATACGGATCTCATCTGTGCAAACTCCTTGAGCGAATGGCTCAAATGCTGATGATTCAGTCGTTTTGAACTGTGCTGCGGCTGTGCGGCTAGCGTGCGCGTAGCAATGAGCTACTAATTGCGTAGAATATCAGCATTGGATACATTTGGCTACCAATGGTTACCCAAACCACATAAAATAACTTCCATGAACTGTTTGGTACAATTGGATGCAAAATTCTCATATAGAAACTGATTTGGCTCGCAAGCAACCCCGCGTCCACACTCCGCTACCCGAAGAGACACTTAAGCGACTAGAGGAACTTGCTGATGTGGATGCAAGACCCGTCGCTAATATGGCCTCTGTCCTGATTCAGGCGGCTGTTGAGCTGATTGACGAGCAGAACTTCAAACTGGTGGGCGGCAAGCTGAGAAAGATTGCTTTTGAGCCTCTCGATGTAGAAGATTAGCGATCGTGAAAATGCAGTATTGCCTTTCCTGGAAACGCCGCAAGAATCGTATTATCCCAGGTGTCTACCAGATTCGGAACACCATTACTCAAGATTGCTACATCGGTGCATCAGAATATCTGAGGAGACGGTATCTAGCCCATAAATCTCAGCTAGAGGATGGACGGCATTCAAATAAACTTCTGCAAGCAGCTTACTCACAATATGGAGCAGATGCTTTTGTCTTTGAGCTTGTGGAAGAGTGTGATTTTAATAGCCTACAGCTAGATGAGAGAGAAAGGTTCTGGATCAGGCAACTACAGCCAGCATTTAATCAATACCAGAGGCCGTATGCGGCCAACTTTAGAAGAGGGCACGGCAGAAGTAGGAAAAACAAGTTTTAGCGTTAGCTCCTATGACATCTTCTCAATTTCGCGCCGGCCAAATCATTCCTCTGCGCTACAAGAGCCGTGAGCTAAGAGCCGTCATCATCGATCCAAACGGTCTGGGTGAGGGCCGCCCAACCATCGGACTGGGCTTTCGCGGCATGGATCGGCACATTGGTATCCCGCGTCAAACGCTTTCGGATAGGGTGTCCGAAATAGAAGGAGTTAGGTGTCTCAAGCTTCCATCTGGCAACACTTTCAGGGTGTCCGAAATAACGGCAGAGGACGGCAACCAGTACCTTTTAGTCGAAGCTTCAGACTGGGTAGATCTAGCGCGAGACTGGGCAAAGAATCCGGGTAAGCTGCGTAAGCCTGCCCGTGATGGTCTGATTGATTTTCTTGCCTGGTTTGCAGCTGAAGGGGTCTATGCTCAAGCCTATACAGTTCTTAAGCGGGTCTATACACGAGAAGACGATGAGGTGCTGCAGCAGTGGCTAATGACGCGAGAAGCCGGTAAGCCTTATCGAGCCGATTGGAGCTGGGAAGTTAAGGGCAAAGACCCCAGAGGACGCTACGGCTATTGGACAAACTATGTCTATCGGGGTCTATTCGGCATGGACGCAGCCACAATGAAAGCAACCTGGGAAAATCCGATTCATGGCAGCGGTCGTATTGCGCGTAACTACATCCCACAAGCGGTGGGACTAGAAGCAGTGGCCTACTGCGAGAAGATGGTGGCTCAGCTTGACCTCGATAGCCTAGAGCAGTCTCACGACGAAGCTATTCGGCTAACACGGCTCAAGTTCGCAAAATACTTTCCAGCTGGCGGAATGAGCTAAAAAGCGATCGCCCAAAAGCTAACTCATCTGATCGCACAACTAATTGACTCAAACACTCACTCAATTGAGTCATCAAGCGCCCACTCAAGTAAACGCCTAACTAACTCAGATTTTGGCTTTCGTAGCTTCCGCGCTTTCTCAGCTAAGCGATCGTTCAAACTCAGCGAGATGTCTACGTTCAGCCTGACGGTTGGTTCTTTGCCCTCTGGCTCTAGATCCGCCCAGGGACTAGCTTTAGCAGCGGGCCTTGCTGCACGTGGCGGTTTGGACTTAGGAGTCGCTTTCGGCTTAGCTGGCGGATCTGGTTCTGAGGATGGCTCCGCTTTCCCTTGCGCGGCTGAGAAAATGTCGTCCCACTTTTCAATCATTGTTCAACTCCTTCCAAACGATTTCCCAGTCTCGCCAGGCCACCCCACCACCGGGGGCCTTCTCCACAACCACGCCGAGATCCGCCGCTTTGATATACGCCTTGTAGCGACGAATAGGACGCTCAAACACAGGTAGGCCATGACGCTTCAGAGCCGCGATCGCGTCAGCGCCATCGGTTTGCGGTGCTGGGGGAGAGAGCGTGACCAGGCAGCGGTAGTTGGCGTCTTTGGGCAGCTCTGAGGCGATTTGCACCAAGGCCGATAAGCTGAGTGGATCGGGGGTAGTCGGCAGGATGAGCAGGTCAGCACCTTTGGCGATCGCCTTGATATCGTCAGCCGCTGGCCGAGCCGGGGTATCGATAACGGTGTGGCGATACTGACCGCTCATCAGCAGCTTTGGCGCTTCGGAGTCACTACAGACCTGAAAGGGCAAATTACCTTTGCGTGCCCAAAGCGTGGCGCTGCGGTTGGGGTCTGAGTCGATCAGGAGGGTGCTAGCTTCGCGGCTCAGTAGCGTGGCGAGACAAATCGCACTGGTGGTTTTGCCGACGCCTCCCTTGTACTGGGTAAGACTGATAATCATGGGTTTGAACCAGTAGAGGCTCACAGCATAAAGTAAGTAAACGCTTATAGCAACAATTACTCACTCAAGCACTTACTCACTTACTTAACAGATAGCTACGTCATGTTATAGCTATTCATTTCGGCTAAAACATGAGCTTTCAGTCGTACGCTAGATATAGCGCATATTGAAAACTGTTGTTCGGTTTTCACGACATATATAGATTATCCATTGTACGCAATCGGCTATATCGTTAGTGCAAATGTACTTGATTCTGCACTATTTTACTAGAAGCTTTAATCTATGGCCCGTCGCGGTATCAATCTCAGCAGCAAAGTAGACCGTATCATCGAGTGGTTATTTCCTACTGTAGTTCTAGCTTTAGTACCAATTGCCGCCCAGCTCTTTATGGTTTCCGTTCATAGAGGACATGGGTTTTATGGTTGGCGCGATTTGGCTGAACATACGTCTCGCCACGGAGAGCTGATATTTATTTCAGGTACGCTTGTGGCCGAGTCCATCGGTGACATCTGGCGGCGTCAAATCCCACGGCATCAAAAAAACATCATTGCAAGTCTCTGCTTACTGTTCGCCCTTGCAGCAACTTTTGTTTTCGCTCAAATCTCATTATTAGGGATGTCTTCATCACACATCAGCATCTTGTCAGTACATGTAGCTGCATTGGGGTTGGCGGCTTGCGTGTTCTGCAAACTAGCAGGACGAAGTTGAATATCTGACTTTCACAACTTCCCAATTGCCTCCGCCTTCTCATCCTCGGACACCTCCAAATACCGCTGCAACGCCGCCATCGACGCCCAGCCGCCTAACTCCTGAATCGTCTTAAGCCGTACCCCCGCTTTATCTAAACGAGTCGCCCAGGTGCGCCGGTTACTGTGAGTGCTAAACCCCTTCAGCTCCAAAACATCGCACGCTTTCCGCAGCGCTGCATCACAGGCTTGTCTTGTAATTGGGCGATCGCCTTTGCGACCGGGAAATAGATAGCCCGTCATGGGTAAGTCCGTCTCCCCCAGAACAGCCTTTAGCTTGGAATGCATCGGCACCGATCGCGTCCGCTTTGTTTTAGTCGTTGCTTTACGCAAGACGATCGAGTCACCTACTAGATCCTCGGCTTTAAGTTGCCGCGCTTCGCTAATCCGACAGCCCGTGTAGTAGCAAACAGAGAACAGCGCTCTCATTGTTGGACTCATTTCAGCCATAACCTGCTCAAACTGATCTTCACTCCAGACATCAGCTTGGTCATGGCGATCGCGCTTAGGCATTGATTGTTTTTGCTCTTTTTACAATTTCAGCAAATTAAGTTTAACCAGTTTTCAGGCGTTTCAGCGGTTTTCCGTGAATCTTGCTAGAAAAATCGCTTATTAATGAGAATCGCTCTCGTTAGCAAGAGTAGGGGAAATCGCATAACCTCACTCCCCATCAGCGTTGACACTGTTAACAGCGTTTACGAGTTTGGGCATACCAAAGTAGCGCTATTTAGCGCAGTGTAGGCCCTAAAGTAGCGAAGCTGATATTTGGGGCAATTTAGTTCCTTTGTATTGCTGGATAGCTGCGGTGCAGGCAACTCTTCAACGGAAGAATGAGGGTTTCAGCCTCTAAAAAAGATGAAAACAGCCGGTGTACTACTCATTTTCTTCAAAAATGAGTCCATCCCTAGTCTAAGTGGTGTACTACTTGAATCCCTTGTCATATAAGAGATTAAGCGGTAATTGGGCCGAAATCGCAGCTTCGCCAGTTAAGGCCTACACGGATACAGTTATGCCAGTCAGCAATTTGGCTTGCCAGTTGCCAGATCAAATGTGATCGATATGTGTTTGAGGATACATGGGTGCCTGCATTGTGTAAAAAAAAGCACGATGAATGGGCGATGAATTACTGGTTAAACTGTGTGTGTTACAAAAGCGGCATACATAAGATTGAACTGAAGAATACTGTTCAGTAAGGTGAATCTCAACAAATTGAGTCTTGCTTGAGATGAGTAAAAACTTTTGGCTTGCTTCCCTTTTAGTCTTCATGAGCGCATCGAGTGCTTATGCAGGACAGCCATCTATGGTGGGTATGGTCGAGATTCAGGAGTCGCCAGGCTTTAGCGGAACTATTCAGTTGAAGCGAAGTGATTCCTTTAATAGTAGAAACGTCAATAGCAGCGTCAGCGATGGTCAATGGGTTCGAATTATTAGAACCAACCGTAGCGGTGATTGGTATAAGCTAGAGGGTCGTTACGGGGCATATGAAGGCTGGATTTACGAGGGCCGCATCACCTTCTTGCATAACTGCGCCTCCAATCAAGCTCTCTGCCATAACACACTGTAGGACTCAAAGTGTTAGCTGGGCGAGACTTTGAAGTCTTGCAGCCAAAAAAACGATGAGCTACGATACGAAAAGTTATAAGCCTTTTACCCGTAAACTGCCATGATTCAGAATAGAAATAGCACATCGATTGTCAAATCTGAAGACAACAATATTACTAGGTTTTCAACTTCTTTGGCGGCATTCAGTGCTGGTTTTCTTCACCCAGTAATGGCGATTCCTTTTCTTGCAGTATACGGAGTTAGCAGTCTTTTCGGGCGACGTAATAATGCTCTTGCTGAGCTTCAACAAGAGCGAAATGATATTGAGAGAGATAAATACAATTTAATGCTTGAGATGAAAGATATTCAGGCAGAAAGAAATGTCCTCCTCAACCAAACTAACAACAAGATAGTGATTGGCACCTCTATAATTGCTGCTTCTATATTTATAGGGTTTCTGCTTATAGCTTTTATAGGCTTATTGCTAGTAGGCGTAAGCTTTGTGATATTAGCTAAGTCATGATTTTCTGGCTTTTCATTATTTACATCCTAATTGAGCGGGTCTAGGTAAAGAATTAGGAGTGAAATACAAAAGGAATTTCTAATTTTCCCCTAAGGTTATATGGTTCTAAATCTTTCTTTTAGATCCTCAATCTTCTTTTTGACAGCATTGATTGAGTTTTCTGGATTCTTCAAATTATTTCTTAGTATCAAGCTTTCGTAAATTAGCTGGATTAACCTAGGAAGTTTAAGAGCAATTTTGTGCGGTGATTCTTTTACGATTGATTGAATTTCTGTCACTATTGCCTTTTCTTCTTCCATCTTTTTTCTTTCTTCTTCTAAGATTTTTTGAAACTCTTCTAATTTGCGTTTTTCTCTCTCATTCTCAGCTTTTAGAGTAGATTTCTTTTCTTCCGATTCATAAATAAGCCTTATGATCTCCTTGCATGCGCTATCAATAGTGGCAAGAAGTATTGCTGCACTAGCTATTAGGAAGAAGACCATTAAAACTAGTCCTCCTGCTCCAAGAGCAATCAGAGTTATTGTTATTGGATCCATGGATTCACCTGACTAGGGTTGATTCATTGTAAGAAACGGAAAATCTGCTCGACTTGGTTGGCTAGCTCCCGTAGCGCGGAGGTCACCGACTTACCCCCCCTGAGCCGGAGCAAATTGATAGTAATGGAGCGAAACAGCGAGGCATTGAGCAGGGCATTGGGATTCCGACCGTAGGTTTCATCCTCATGGAGAACGACATCTTTGGGCCAATGCAATCGATTCTCAATGCTCCAATGCCCACGCACCATGTCGTTCCAGAGTCTTGCGCTAGTAGCGACAGAGCTGAGATAGTAGGCCTGATGGATGGAACATCTCTCTGCAGTACATCGCCGTCGCTCGACACAGAGGATAGTTTTCGCCCCCTGCCAGCGTTGAGTATCAATGCCTTGGGCAGAATACACGCTGACCAACCGCTGTTCTTGACGGCCATGGTGACACTCAACAGGCGTTGACGCGGTTTGTCGCGGTTGGCGATAGCGAACGAGGGTCTCAATTTGACGATACAGTTTCCCCTGATTCGCTTTGACAGAGACCCCATAGTCATTGCCGCCTTCAACAATGAGCGAGAGTGTTTTTTTGAGCATGAAGCGCATCTAGACTGAAGACCACCCCAGTAAGGCGGAGCTTCTCCAGCAGGTACTGCACCACCTTCAATTCACTGTTTTCGGTGGTGGTCAGCGCCGCTAAATCGACGGTGATCCCTTGGCTTTGAGCGAAAACGCTGACGAGCCCGACAAAGCGAGTTTGGCCCGCATCATCGGTGATGGGCTGCCGAATTCGTTTCCCGTCGATGGCATACACATCGTCATCTGCCGTGATATGCTGGCGCATCCATCGAGCGAAGGCGTCGCTCAGGGCGGTAAAGTCAAGCCCAATATGCGCTCGCCGGAACGTTGAAAACGAGGGGACTGCGTCGAGTTCAATCTGCAGCAACCGAGCCACCTCTGCCCCGTAGCGTTTCGCAAACTCCTCCAGCGGGCGATTTCCTCGATAACCCGCTAAATTCCCCATCACAATAAACACCAAAATGATCCATAACGGATGGCGTTTCCCACGAGCCTTACGGTAATCGGGGACGGTCTGTAAGGCTTCGATGAGGGTCATGGCAACACTGGAGATAGCGGTTGCCTTACAGCATAATTTTTATCTCATCACAGTGAATCAGCTCTGTTCACCTGACAACTAATAATCAGTCTTATAGTTGGAACCGTTAGTATTGTTTGTGTAAAAAACTACGATTTTCGGTTCGCAAACTATAGTCAGTCTCAAACGTTTTGTAGGCCTCAGACTGGCGAAGCTTCGATTTGGGGCCTAGCAGAGAGAAGGTGATCAGCGCTGACAACAGTAATTCTATAACCAACACCGGGTTGCTTGCTAGTCGTTAGGGTGCCCGCATTGCAGGTGGTTAAGGTGGTTGCGTCTCTTCTCCGCAGCGCTGGGCATTCTTCAGACAGAGCTTTTTCTCAGGGTGTAGAGATGAGAAGGCTAATTCCGTATGTGGTACCCATAGTCGAGATTGCGGGTGTTGCTGCTGCCCAAACCCCAATTCGGCCTAAAAGTATCGAACGTGCGATTTTGGGCAAGTTGAGGCTGAGACTGGCTCTTTATAAGCAATACAGCGATTAGCTTATATTTTCAGCAATTAGAGTTTCAAGCACTTTTCCAAAGCCTGAACCCCCTATTCTCTCGTTAAATAGATAGATCAAAAATACTAAATTGCCCCAAATCGCAGCTTCGCCAGTTTAAGGCCGTGTAGGCGTTAACACCGTATACGTTGTTTACAGAAATGGAAAAACCGTTAGTCGCCACTAGGGTGCCGCATTCATGGGTAGCGCAGATCGAAGAACTCTCACAGGAAACGGGGAAGTCTCAAAGTGAAATCGTGAGAGAGGCGCTGTCACAGTATCTCGGTAAGACAGATCCGGATGCGGTAGCGACGATGGCGAGACGGTTGAGCAAGCTGGAGCAGCAGTATAAGAAGTTGGCGCAGTTAATCTAATCAGCGCTAGTCAATCGAAGCGTTACACTAAAGCCATTCCCGCAACTCTATCTTTCTTTCGACGAGGTCGCCAGTTGCTATGACTCAAGCGATCGCTCAGCCTCTGGGCTTTGTAGATTTTCTAGAAGCTTACCCGGATGATGGTAAACGCTATGAACTGGTCAATGGTCAGCTTGTTCAACTGATGGCAACCCGTGCCCATGATGATGTGGCCGATTTTATCTACGATGCGTTTCGCGAGCAGGTCAAGCAAGGCCAGCTCAACTACAAAATCAGTCGCTTTGCTTCGGTTAAAACGACTCGCGATGACGGGCTAGCTCAAGGTCGCACGCCGGACGTCAGTGTTATCGATAAGGACTTATGGACGTCTGACCCGAAGGCGTATGCCGCTCTGGAAGGACCGATTCAGCTAGCGGTTGAAGTCAGCTCAACCAACTGGCGCGATGATTATCTTTACAAGCTGGCCGAGTATGAAGCATTAGGCATCCTGGAATACTGGATTGTGGACTATCTGGCGATTGGCGCGGCTCGCTACATTGGCTCTCCCAAAACGCCAACAATCTCTATCTATACGCTTGAGAATGAGGAATACCAGTTGCAGCAGTTTCGCGGCAGCGATCGCTTAGTGTCTCAGACTTTTCCAGCGCTAACCTTGACGGCGGCAGAGATTTTTGAGGCAGCTGGTGCCTGAGTAGGTAAGCGATACCTCTTTCCTTATTAGCTGGATCTGTGGATGCTTTTGTGCAACTCGCGCCCTCAAAGCAAACTAGCAACATTGACACAGATCTAGAACATGATTCGTACACTGTCTATTCAGTTGCTACGCTGCACTAAGCATCACCAGCCCAAAGGTATTGATTTACTCAACATGTACTGGTGCTGGGTAACAAGAAGTGATGGTGACAGTTGTGTGTAGGATTTTTAAAAAGCAATGGAGCATTTCATAGACACAGTAAGGCCGATGCTCAATAGCTTATGTCTAACTCAACAGGCAAAAGAAAGCACAGCATATACAATTGTCTCTATGCAATTGAAATAGATGCACAGCAATGAGCTATTCCTATCAGTTTCCCGATCGGAAGAATAAATTTTCAGATGAAGAGATACAGGATTTAGCTCGACGTTTTTTCAAAACTCCCAAAGTGCTTCACGACATTGTTTTGGTTCGAGTACCAATTGATGATGATAATTGTCCTCAGGTAATGCGCTGCCGGAAGGAAGCACAGCAAGAATCCATCAATCATTGGCAAACAAAAGCCCGCGAAGATGATCTTTGCCTCAGAATAGAGCGGCGATGGATTCCTCACAAATGTGTCTTTGTGCCGGATACAGAAATAGGGCGCAAGTTCCAGAAGATGGCAGTAGCGATCGCACAAATTCCAATGCAGGCTGATGTTCGGCCAAAAAACCAAAATCAAGCATATTGGCTGAAAACCCAACACTATCTCTATCAGGCTCGAGGGCTGCTCATGGCTGATGAGATTTTTAACTCAGTCGTTGGGAATGATCATTTGCGCGAGCTTCTACGGAACAGCGTTGGCCTTGAAGAGACTCAAAAAATCGAGCAGTTGGCCGCAGTCGACTCTGCGCTATACCAACTCATTAAAGCAGTGACTCCTAAACTCTGCGACGAAACGGCCTGCTGTACTATCGAGGCGGAGAATAACACTCTAAAGTTCTTTGTTGAAATCCAGAAGCAGACCTTTATAGAGGGATGGAATGCAGGGCCAGAAAACTTTGAACAAACCTGGGTATCTTTGAAAGACCAGGAAGATTACTATCTGAAACAGATTCGTTTCTTGAGAAAACTGGGAGAGCCACTGCTTCCAAGAGAAGAGATCTATCTAGAAGAAATAGCTCAGACAGGTCAGTACTGGGAAGTTCTAAGCACCGCCGTCTTATCAGATCCATGGCTTTTTTTAGATAAATATGCGAAATACATTAAGGCTTTAACTGCTGCAAAAAACGCTTATATCAGTGACATCAGTTGGCATCGAGGACAGCCCTTTAAGCTGGAACGTAGCCAAGAGCGGGCAATGTTTAAGCCTCGACATCGAAAATGCTCTACGATTAAAGAGTCCGAATGTGACTGTCCGTTCCGGCACATAGGCACTGATCTCGGCTTGTCTCACTGCCTGAAAGTGGCTCAACAGGAAATTGAGCCACTCAGACGTGCCCATGCCCCCCGGCCTATCAAAGGTATCGTCAATCTTCGGGGATTCATCGTCTGGATATGGGCTTAAAAAAACTTCATTAACGATACTTTACATCTAATACACCTAGTTGAGCTCCTATATTGCTAATAGTTGGAGTAACTTTTTGCTGCTTCTTTGCTGATTTAAGAGATTTAAACTGTCTCTTTGAATTTATTTACAAGTAGTGTTGTCAGAGATCTCACAGCACTGCTATGGGCACCGTTGCTAGGACAGCATCGAGGCTCTGCTTACTGAATTTCTAAGTTGGCTTTAGTATTTGCAGCTTTAGCTTCTTCAACAATATTTTGATTGACCTTACCGTGCTTTATATAAGCACAATTGACCAGAAACCAAACATAGAAAAAAGGGGGCATAGATGGCTAGACCAGGGCATAAATCCTCTAGAGGTGTACCAGAAAAATATGATCAGGTTAAGAAACCTGTGAGCTATTCCCTGACGCTAACCGCTAAGCTCAAACTTTCAAAACTTGCTGAAAAATTTGAGCCCTACACTAGCGAATTTCTAGAACGCTTAGCACGCGGTCACTACTTGATTCTACCTGTATCTGCCTGGAAGATAGTTAAGGCCAAGCTCCCTAAAGATCTGATCAGCCTCGTAGAAGAATTTAATGAGCGTTCCTGACAAGTCTTATCTTTATCTAACAATGGCTGATGTCGCTGACTGATTATGTGTTTCGAGACGTTGCATGCGAACGCTTATAAGCTTGGCTGATTAGGCAACACAGTAAATTACAGAAAAAAGTCAATAAAGCAGTTTACCAAAGGCTTTAGCTTATATTTATGAGCTTATTGATATTAGAAAAAGCAGTTTTTTATATTAAAATTATTGCTCTTAAATACGGCTCAAACCTTTTGTATTTAGTCTTTTCAAGCAATTATATCAATGGCTATATATAGAACAATATTTGGCATAAGTTGCTTAAAAGAGTCTATATTCAATATAAGCGCTGCGCCACTTATAATCTTTGAATCCATTTCCATGAAGAGCTTTTGCTCATATATAAGAGCTTACTTTTATTGCTCTTAATACTCAAGCTGAGGAGTCTATATTGATTATGCAAAATGGTATCCCTAGAACTCTTGGTGAAGCAATCCCTCTCTACTATGCAGAAATTGACTCAATCCGATCTGAGCAAGCAGTTAATATTCGTCGAGAAACAGATAGTGCCCTAGCTAGATATCTTGCCCCGGCATTGGGCTTTAAGCGAACAAACTATTCAGCTAGAATGACAAAAATTGAGCAGAAATCTAGTCTTGCTTTTGTGAGTAAACTTTTGCTCAAACGCACCCCCGAAATGATTAGTTTAGTTGAGCAAGAGTTTGAGCACCAGAACACTTCAAAAGCTTCTCGGTATACTTACGGTGCCCGCATTCGTCAATTTACTAGTTTTTTAGAAAAGCAAGTTTGGTATCCTGGTAACCGCACTACGAATGAATTTAGAAGCGAGTGCGCACTCCCGATGCCTTATCGCTTCGGTCGCACCTCTTCTACTGTCGTAATGC
The DNA here is from genome assembly GCA_010671965.1 of Leptolyngbya sp. SIO4C5. Lineage (GTDB taxonomy): Bacteria > Cyanobacteriota > Cyanobacteriia > Phormidesmidales > Phormidesmidaceae > Sphaerothrix > Sphaerothrix gracilis. The sequence continues at coordinate 1,047 of JAAHIC010000013.1, read as the reverse complement.
CAGAGCGTAAAAACGTTGCTTACGGCCTACGGCCTGAAGAAATTACCCCCAGCCTACAAAAGGAATTCGATCAATTCTATTTATATTGCTGTGGAACCTATTATCCAGGTCGGGTGATCAAACCCTGTTCTGCTGACACCCAAACGACAGCCACCTACATTTTTCAGATAAAGACTATGCTTGGATGGTGGCTGCACTACTATCGTCCAGAACTAACTATTGAGCAACTGAGTCTTACTCTGCTTGTTCCCCTACTTACAGAGGAAGCATTAGAAGAGCTAACTAGTAGAGAGCGCAAGCGCCAATGGCGGCAGCTTAAACAGGAAATAGAAACTTGGATTAACCGATATTTTCAGTTCATGCAGGATGAACTTGGCAGCTACAGTCCTGGCACACGAGTGGGGCGGATCATGGCTGTGCTGAAAATAGCAATGTTTGTTTATACCGATGAAGTCGATTCTCAAAGTGAATACGCTGCTATTCCCATCATTGGCGCACTTCGAGACTTGAAATCCTCCTGGAACGAGCGTAGAGAGGAATGGAGGCGCAACAATAAATACGCTGCAGATCAGAGTAAAAAATGGCCTGAGACTGGTCCCCATGAAACCGCACTAGCTGTTATCCGCAGAGACGTGGTCGAACCCATTCGCTTACGCTGCCGTCCTAGAAACTCTTCTGGCTACTTACACAGTCCTCGTCCTCAAGCCCGGTTTCTAGCCATCTACCTAATCTGGTTTGAACTGGCCTATGAACCCCCGCGACGCCAGCAAGAGTTTCGCACCCGTCAATTAACCCGAGCTTGTCCCATCGACCGTCCAGAGAGCGTACCTAGGAGCGGCCTCTACCATCCCCTGCCACCGATTAAAGCCCGCAAACGTGGTTCTAATGGCGATATCATCGATAACTTCCTCTATCGGACCTATAGCTGTAGTCAATCAGGTTAGGACGTAGACTGGAATAAGTTGATACGGTTACTTGACAATGGCTCGACCCTACAGCGAAGACTTCCGGCAAAAAGTGATTGAGGCGATCGAGTTGGATGGTCTC
>JAAHIC010000129.1 GCA_010671965.1 Leptolyngbya sp. SIO4C5 | reverse complement strand
AAACTGAGCTAGAGCAAACGCTTCTAGAATGGCGGCAACAGTTAGAAAAGCCATTTACCTCACCAGAGGGCAAAGCCCTGGGGCAGCAGCTCTACGGCTGGCTGATGCAGCCGCTGCAGGCAGCCTTGGCAGAAGCCCAGAGCCAGACGCTGATATTTGTGCTGGACGGAGCGTTGCGCAATGTGCCCATGGCCGCCCTTTACAACGGTGAGCGATACCTGATTGAAGACTACGCGATCGCCCTTTCACCAGGTTTACAGCTCCTTGGCCCCCGCCCCTTGCAGTCAACTCAGGTAGCCGCGCTGTTGGGCGGGCTGACAGAACCGCGCCACGGCTTTAGTGCTTTATCTAACGTAGATGACGAAATTCAAACCATTCAGGCGCTGCTGGATAGCCGGGTGCTGCTCAACCAAGGCTTCACCACCACGGCCCTTGCCCAGCAGGTTATGAGCACTGAGCTGCCAGTTGTGCATCTAGCGACCCACGGGCAGTTCAGCTCAAACCTCGAAGACACCTTTATCGTGGCCTGGGATCGGCCTATCTCTGTAGATGAATTGAGCCGTTTACTGAGAACGGGCGATCAAAACCGGCTAGAGCCGATTGAGCTACTGGTGCTGAGCGCCTGTGAGACAGCCACCGGAGACAGTCGCGCCGCCCTGGGTTTGGCGGGCATCTCGCTGCAGGCCGGTGCCCGTAGCACCCTGGCTTCTCTGTGGAATTTAGATGACGCCTCTGGAGCGCACTTTGCCAGCCGGTTTTACCCCGCCCTAGCCCAGCCTCAAACCACCAAAGCTGAAGCCTTACGCCAGGCGCAGCGATCGCTGCTCGGCAATCCCAACTATCGTCATCCCAGCTACTGGGCGGCCTATGTGCTGGTGGGCAACTGGCTGTAGCTGGCAGATTCATCGGGATCTGGGCTGGTTTGCGGCTCACCCCGCGATCGCTCAATCAGGGCTATGACACACTCTTCTGGGCCTGAATCACCTGGAGGCTGCCACCTGCATAGAGTTTAGGCTCTGGTCTTTGAAAGCCCGCTTGTTGCAGCCGTTCTGGCAGGTCGGACTGTAAAAGCTCCCAGGCCGTTTCGGTTTCAAACAGCCACAGAAAAGCCGCCAGCCCCGGCCACATCACCGGATTGGTCGGGCGATGAAAGTCAATCATGGCAAAGATGCCGCCTGGTTTGAGGACCCGGTAGGCTGCTTGAAAAATTTCCTGGCGCTGCTGCGGCTTCATCTCGTGCATCGCCACGCTGGTATGCACTAGGTCAAAGCGATTCTCCGCAAACGGCATCGCCTCGGCCCAGGCTTCCACGTAGTCGGCTGCGGGCACGTTTTGCCTAGCGCGGGCCAGCGATCGCGGTGAAGCATCCAGCCCGGTAACGTGATCAGATAGCTCTACCAAAAACTGAGTTGTCTGACCGCTGCCGCAGCACAGATCTAGCACCTGACTGTCCTTAGAAATAGGCAGCCCCGCTAGGGCCAGATGCCGAAACCGCTTTTCACCGCCCACACTGAGGGCAGCAGCGCCGGAAATGGCGTCGTAGAGCCACTGATAGCGATAGCTCAGCGGCCTTAAAAAAGTTGCCATGTCAATTCTTGCAGTTACACCAAGCTGCGCCCCTGAATGCTGGCTAGCTCCTCTTCAGTCAGCGCCCCCTGACCGCTAAAGTAGCCAGCCGCTTTTTTGGCCTCAATTTCTACCTTAGCGTCCGCCGGAACCAACTCATCGGGAATGGGGACACGTTCAACAATTTCAATGCCAGAGTGGGTAATGGCGTTGTATTTCATATCGCTCATAGAGACAAAGCGATCGATGCGGGTGATGCCCAGCCAGTGCAGCACATCCGGCATTAGCTCCTGAAACCGCACGTCTTGGACGCCCGCCACGCATTCAGTGCGGGTGAAATAGGCATCGGCGCGATCGCCCCCGGCCTGCCGCTTGCGGGCGTTGTAGACCAAAAACTTGGTTACTTCTCCCAGGGCCCGCCCCTCTTTGCGAAAATAGACAATCACCCCGGCTCCATTCGTTTGGGCGGTCTGAATGCAGGCTTCAATGCCGTGGACTAAATAGGGGCGACAGGTGCAAATGTCAGAGCCAAAAACATCAGAGCCGTTGCATTCGTCATGGACCCGCACCGCTAGAGGCCGCTTGGGATCAGTGATGGCCTCCACGTCTCCCAGGATGTAAACGGTGATGCCGCCAATGGGGGGTAAGAAAACTTGCACGTCAGGCCGCGTCACTAGCTCCGGAAACATGCCGCCGGTTTGCTCAAACAGGGCATAGCGCAGATCCGCTTCTGTGATGCCGAGGCGCTCAGCCACCCCAGGTAAGTACCAGACGGGTTCGATCGCCGCCTTGGTGACAACTAAATCACCTCCTGGCTTCATAATTTTGCCATCTTCAGCAATGCGGCCCTTTTGCACAGCTTCTTGCAGCTCTGGCATTTGAATATGGGCCTGAGTCACCGCAATCGTGGGGCGAATATCGTAGCCCTGCTGAATTAAGGGCTGATAGATCTCTCCCACCAAAGCCCCAAAGGGATCCAAAGAGACAATCCTGTCAGCGCCTGCCCAGCTGGGATGGGGGCCAACCGTGGTAACCGGAGACGTATCGGTGAGGTCGGGGCGGTGGTCAGCCTGCAGAGAACCGCTGGCGACAGCGAGGGCGCGGTAGATGGCATAAGCGCCAGAATGAGTGCCAATGACGTTGCGATGTTCTGGGTCGCTGAGGCTAGCCACGATGGGGCCACGCTTGAGGGGGTCTGCAGCCCCCCACTCAATCGGCAAAGCCTGTGAACCAAAGCGGCTGGGATGAGAGGTCAAAATGATGTGGCGCGATCGCCCGCTGCCCTGGCGTCCACCAGCACCGACTCCGTTAGCTGTGTGCTCCGTCATAGATGGCCCTCTTTAGGTCTAAACGGCTAGAAAATATGATCTTAGGCAATTCTGGGCCGGTTTGCTGTCCTTGGGGCAGTCGGTTTTGCCATCTAGCCGCTGTGAACACAGTCACTTAACCTTATCCGTATTATCATGGCCTGCAAAATTACCTGTCTGTCACCATGACCCAGAACTTTACACCCCCCGAAACGCGGCCGCCGCAGCAGTCGGAGCCGGGAGCGATCGCCCAGTTTTTTCAGTTCGAGACCCTGCAAACCAACCTCAGAACTGAGACATTCGCTGGAATTACGACCTTCATCACGATGGCCTACATCCTGGTGGTAAATCCAGGAATTCTCTCGAACGCGGTTTTTCTCAGCGAAAACGGCGATTTATTTCCGCAACTGGTGGTGGCTACGGCAATTTCAGGGGCGATCGCTACCCTCATCATGGGTCTGCTGGCAAACTATCCCATTGCCCTCGCCCCCGGCATGGGTCTGAATGCCTTCTTTGCCTTTTCGGTCGTCCTCGGTTTGGGGATTGACTGGCGGGTAGCGCTGGCGGCAGTGCTAGTTGAGGGCATCATCTTTGTCATTCTCACCCTCACCAATGTTCGCAGCGCCATCATTACCGCTATTCCAGAATGTCTCAAACGAGCCACCGCGGTGGGCATTGGCTTTTTCATCGCCTATATCGCCCTGGCGGGAGATCCGGCTACGGGCGGTGCTGGCATTATCGTGGCGGATGAAGCGACCAAGACAGCCTTAGGCAATTTAGCTCAGCCACAGACGCTCATGGCGCTAGCTGGCATTCTGATTACTGCTGCTTTCGTGGCCCGTCGCCTGAAGGGCGCTCTGCTGTGGGGCATTCTGGCGACGGCGCTGCTGGGCTGGATTTTGGGCGTGAGTCCCTGGCCGAGCGGCGTGGTGGATATTCCTGCTTGGCCGGGGGATTTGATCGGGCAGGCATTTGTGGGGCTGGGACAAATTGGTAACAACTGGGGCAATTTTTTGGCAGTTGTATTCGTTTTCCTGTTTGTGGACCTGTTTGACACGATCGGCACCCTCTCTGGCGTTGGCGTGCAGGCAGGCTTTATCAATGAACGGGGAGAACTGCCTAAGGCCAATCAGGCTTTGCTCGCCGATGCCGTGGGCACGACAGCCGGGGCTGTTCTGGGTACGTCGACTGTGACCAGCTATATTGAGTCGGCGGCGGGGGTTTCTGAAGGGGGACGCTCTGGCTTTACGGCGGTCGTTGTGGCGGGGTTGTTTGTCGCCTCCATCTTCTTTATTCCCTTGCTGTCCGCCATTCCGGCCTATGCCACGGCGGCGGCGCTGCTGATTGTGGGGGTGCTGATGGCGGGCAATGTCACCGGGATTAACTGGAGCGATCCGGCGGAGTCAATTCCCTGCTTTTTAACAATTTTGCTAATGCCGCTGACTTTCTCGATCGCGGAGGGCCTAGCGGTTGGCTTCATTGCCTATCCGCTAGTGAAAGCGTTTCAGGGCAAGGCCCATGAGGTCGGCGTTGTGGTTTGGATTTTAGCGGCAGTGTTTGTGCTGCGGTTTGTGCTGATGGGGCTGGGGATTGCGTAGTGAGTGGTGAGTAGGTGGGAGTGCAGAGATGGGGAGATGGGGGAGATGGGGAGATGGGGGAGATGAGGAAGATAGGGAAGATGGGGGAGATGGGGAAGTTTTGAGTGTTAGAACGCTCTCGGCTTCAGCCTGACTTATCCACAGCCTCAACAGCGCTTTGTTGTCCTCAGTGCTGATAGCCAAAGCAACATAAACCGCTCGCTTGCTGGTGCGCTCTGAAACTCTGATGTTCACGTAAAGCGCATCGAGATAGACAATAGGATACAGTTCATTAAGCGGACGGGCTTGTCATGCCTTGACCTCTTCGCCAGTGCGATATCTCTGATGGGCAGTGATAACCTGTAAGGTGGCTGCGATAGCAAATGCCTGATGAGTAAAAGGCGGCTGCGCTTGAGCCTGTGACACTTGTACGTTGATCGAAATCTATGTTTACCCCTTCGCTGCTGCAGGCTTTAGTTTGGACAGACTATCGGCTGGCTGTTTTATTTACAGTTATTTTGCCGCTAGTATTGCTGCTCTGGGCCTTTGTCAAAAAATCAGAGGCCATTCAGCATCTGCTGACGATTTACTGGAAAGTTGCTAGCCTGCTGGCGATTACGGTTTATCTGATGATTGGGGGCTTTGCCTTCAGCTTCATCTCGGCACTGATGGCGCGGGTGTTGATCCCTCTCAGCCTTTGGTTTTGGGAAGATCTCAATGAAGAAATTGACGATCAGCAGCCAACCCCGCTAAAGATAGCTTTCACAGGCTGGCGCTGGGCTGTCACCATCTACAGCGTTATTGGCGGCATTTTAGAACTATTCTTCCTGCGCTGCGCTTTTTCCAGAACGGCTTTTTCTGGGGCTGACTGTCAGACCTGGCTCGCGCCGCCGCTGATGTACAAGGAATATTTTCATGCCGGCACGACCTATGGCTTTTTAGGCTTTTTAGGCATTGTGGGGCTAATTATTTATCTGCTGTGTCTAGGTTATTTCGTCTTTTTCCGCCTGGGCAAGCAGGGCCGAACGGCAACTTATCAATAAAAGCTTAGACAATCTAGGCGTCTCAACCCAGACGGACTAGAGATAGACGGCTATGACAGATTTGTCTATTGGACAACAGCTAGAGCAATATACGCTAAAGCGTCCGGCTGAGGTGCTGCTGGTTCGCGCCAAAATCGCTGGTGAAGAGGACGAGGTGATGATTTTTAGAGGATTTTCTAGTTCTCTAATGCGATCTACCGCCTTTGATCCCGATGTGCCGGTTTTGCCTCAGGAGACACAGGTGATTGAAATTGATCGGCTGCGCGGCCCCTATGTGCCGACCGCGCCCCAGTATATTGAGCAGGGGCTAACCTGGGAAGAGTTTGAACCGCTGCTGGCTGAGGTGGGGCTATAGGGGCAGTTCGTTCTGATACCCGTTGGGGAATTTGCCAAGCAGTCTTTTTACTGAGCGTTTAGGCTTAACTGAATCACGCCGCAGCCAATCCGATCGCCTGCATTGCCGGTTGGCTGACCGAAGTCATCCGCCTCGGCGTGAAGAATGACCGCGCGATCGGCGATCGCATACTCGCCTGAAGTCAGAGATAGGTTAGAGACTTCCAGCGTCAAGATGCCAGAGCCATCTTCCCCAATCGCGATATTGCCTAAATCTCCGGCGTGGGCGTCGTTGAAGCCGTCTGCGGGCAGATAGCCGTGGCTGACCTCATCTGGATTGAAGTGGCCGCCCGCCGCCTTACCGCCATTGGCGCAGCTACCCGTGGTGTGGATGTGAAAGCCATGATTGCCCGGCGGCACTTCCAACAGGCTGGCCTGCACCTGAAGTCCCTCATCGGTGGTCTGAAACTGAGCATAGCCCAAAGCCACGTTGGGATTCGTAGTGCTGTAGATGGTGGCCTCGGCATACGTGTCTGCATCACCAAACAGACCCGCTTGAGCAGCCTGGGCCGGAATTAAGCAGGTGAGCGCGATCGCTACGGTAACGATCAGTCGCAAAAAGTGTTTCATCTTGGGTATTCTCTAAGCCTCTACTGCTCAGAGTATCGTTTGATCTAGCGAAAGTCCTCTATCGATATAGTGTTGTTTATCGATAGAGAACCAAAATTTGTTAATTTGACAACAAAATTAAAATTTACCAATTCTAGACAAATCTCTTCACCAAGGATTCAAAATCAACCCACAATAGAAAAAGTTCACCCTAAGCAATATTGACAGTTTTGCCCCAGTCCTCTGCAAATACGCTGCCCAAGTCTATGTATAAAACTCAAGACCTGCACGTCGTTGAAACCCGCCCCTTGATTAGCCCTGCCTTCATTCACCACGAGTTGCCCATGACCGACGCCGCGGCAGCGGTAGTGGCAGAAACCCGCGATCGCATTCGCAACATTCTCTACAACGAAGATCGGCGGCTCTTGGTTGTGGTTGGCCCCTGCTCCATCCACGATGTTGATGCGGCCTATGAGTATGGACAAAAGCTGGCAGTCCTGCGGAGTGAACTGGCCGATCAGCTAGAGATTGTCATGCGGGTCTATTTTGAAAAGCCGCGCACTAGCATCGGCTGGAAGGGCTTAATCAACGATCCGCACCTGGACGACAGCTACGATATCAATACCGGACTGCGCCTAGCCCGCAAGCTGCTGCTGGATTTAGCGCACAGCGGTCTACCCGCAGCCACAGAACTGCTTGATCCAATTACGCCCCAATATATCGCCGACGTCATTGCCTGGACGGCGATCGGTGCCCGCACCACCGAAAGCCAGACCCACCGCGAGATGGCTTCTGGGCTGTCGATGCCCATCGGTTTCAAGAACAATACTGACGGCAGCCTACAGGCGGCCATTAACGCTATGCTCGCCGCTAGCCAGCCCCACCATTTTCTCGGCATTAACCACCACGGACTGGCGAGCATCGTAGCGACGACGGGCAACCCGGACTGTCATTTAGTGCTGCGCGGTGGTAAAAATGGCCCCAACTATGCGGTAGAGCAGGTAGAGCAGGCAGCACAGGCTCTCATCAAGCAGCGGCTGAATCCGCGCATCATGGTGGACTGCAGCCACGCTAACGCCAATAAGGATCACAACCGCCAGGTAGCGGTTCTCCAAAATATTGCCGAGCAGATTGAAGCGGGGTCACGCCACCTGCTGGGCGTGATGGTTGAAAGTCACTTAGTGGCAGGCAAACAGGCGATTCAGCAAGATCGCAACCAGCTTGTTTATGGCCAGAGCATCACCGATGCCTGCGTTGACTTTGAAACCACAGAAACGATGCTGCGCAACTTGGCAAAAGCAGTCAAGTGTTCCACCCCTGACTATTTAAGGCTGGGAACATAGGGCTGATTTTGCTCTGCTGCAGACAGGTCAGCTAGGGCCAAATCGCGCCGAATCAGGCGGCCATTTGGCCCCACAATTTGGCGTGGCAGTGCTGCTAGCTCGATGACGCTGCGATCGCCCATGTTGTAGCCGGTATAGACGGTTTGGTCAGACTCCCAGAAAATATCCACTACCGTCAGTGTTTGCATGGGGGCGTCAATGCGGTTTAGCCAGGTGCGAGGGCCGCTGCCCAGGGCACCGCAGTGCAGAAACTCCAAGCTTCCGGCTCTAGCTGGATAGTAAGCGTGGTGATGGCCGCAGATATAGCTATGGACATTGTGACGCTCTAGCAAAGCCCGTAACTGATCAGCACCGTCGAGAATTTCCCCGGCGCGATCGCGGCCCTGAGACACGGCATAAAACGGCAGATGGCCGATGACGATGCGCCGCCTAGCATTTTGAGCCGCTGGGCTGGCTAAGCTGCGATCGGCCCAGGCCAGCTCGGCCTCAGAAATGCTGGCTGATGAAGCATCCCAAACTAAGTAAAAAATATCGTTTTGCAGGGCGCTGTAGTAGAAAGGATAGCCAGCGCGATCGACAAAGTTAAGGCCCGTTTCACGTCCCGCCTCGTTCCAGTAGGCACCCGCCATCTGCCGTTCCAGGGCGTAGAGAAAGTTACCGTTGACCCTGACGCTAGAGGCATCGTGATTGCCCAGGGTGAAGATAAACGGCAGCCCGCTCTGGCGGATGGGCTGAAACACTTTCTGGTCGAATCCGGCCCACATGGCCCCAATTTCGGCTTCTGTCAGCGACAGCTTTTGCCCCGCCACCATATCCCCAGCGCAGACGACTAAATCCGGTTGCCACTGGGCCATGATCGCTGCCGCTTCTTTGACTTCGCCCCGGTAGTCCGTCGAGCCATAGGGACTGTTGATATCGCTGAAGACCACCAGCCGCACATCTCCCCGCTGCGGCCCGTACATGCCTGCGGGAGCCGGGTTAACGGGCATCACCGTCTTGGCCCCGGTTTTCAGGGTTTCGTTAGCGGTGGCGATCGCCTCTGTCTGTGCTAAAGCAGGCGTCAGCGAATCGCGGCTAAAAACCCGGTGGCTCACCCAGCTCGTGCTTGCCCCCAGGCATGTACGGGCCGCAGCGGGGAGATGTGCGGCTGGTGGTCTTCAGCGATATCAACAGTCCCTATGGCTCGACGGACTACCGGGGCG
>JAAHIC010000128.1 GCA_010671965.1 Leptolyngbya sp. SIO4C5 | reverse complement strand
CTGGCTGGCGCGCATGATTATCTTATCGCCTATTCCCAGCTTAATGACGGGTGACTCTAATGGCGAAACTCTAGAACTAAAGCGAGATGGATCCAATTTTGGAGAGTGGTTTTCTGGATTACTGGGAGGATACCCAGCTGCTTACAGAGAAATAGATCGTTATTTACAGATGGCTATGCCAGACATTAGCGATATTCAGAATGAATTGGCTGGCCCAGAGTCTAGACGAATGAGCGTTAAATTTGAAAAGAAAAACTCAAGTCTAAAAATAAACTTCAAAGATTTGTCTGATGGGGAAAAATGCTTTTTCCTCTGTGCTGTAGTCGTAGCAGCGAACAAGTATTATGGCCCGCTCTTCTGTTTTTGGGATGAACCTGATAATCATCTCTCTTTGTCAGAAGTTGGGCATTTTGTGACATTATTGAGACGTTCATTCAAGCAGAATGGTCAAATCTTAGCAACCTCGCACAATGAAGAAGCAATTAGAAAGTTTTCGGCTGAAAATACTTTTGTGCTTGACCGAAAAAGCCACCTAGAACCAACTCTAATCAGATTGCTAAGTGAAATAGATCTCGAAAGCAATCTGATTGACACCTTGATTCTAGGTGATATAGAGCTATGAGCGTTAATAAATATCAGCCACATCTTATTGTTTTGCCAGAAGATGATGCTAATCGCCAAATTGCCAACGGATTTCTAAACAATTTAAGCATCAACATTCAAGCCATTCAGATCCTGCCTGAAGCCTGCGGCTGGAAAAACGTTGCAGAGAAATTTGCTAAAGATCATATCTCTGCAATGCGCAGTTTTCCTAAAAGAAGAATTGCGTTGGTTATTGACTTTGATGACAACTTGGCGCGAATAGATTATATGAAGCAGTATATTCCAGATGATTTAAAAGACAGAGTATTTATTCTAGGAGTATTATCTGAACCAGAGCAGCTTAGGAAAGCTACCCAGAATAGTTTAGAAGCGATTGGAGAAAGGCTTTCAAGCAAGTGTCCCAACGATACAGATCAACTTTGGCAGCACGAAATGCTTAGACACAATGAAGAAGAATTGGAACGGATAGCAGCTGCTGTAAATTCATTTTTATTTCAGTAAACTGATACTAATCTATATAAGCAAATCGCCTTAAAGCTGATAAGAAAATGGTTCTTATTTATCTATTTGCAGGAATTATTATTCTCTTCTTGATTCTTCTTCTTACCAGAAAGCCCTTCGATTTAGAAGCGCCTCAAAACCTGTCGGATGAAGATATTCGTCGAGCAGCGCAGCAGGGAAACAAAATTCAGGCGATCGCCTGGTATCGTAAACTACATGGCGCTAGTTTGAGAGCAGCCAAAAGCGCTGTAGAAAAAATGACAAAAGAAGCTGAGTAGATAAGCCTTGTCTGAAGCGAAACCCAAAATTAAAACTGCAACAGAGTCAGATTTGCCAGCGATTCTAGCGATTCACAGAGCCGCTTTTGGTGAGGAAGGCGAGGCGATCGCGGCACTCGTCACCAGCCTGCTGCAGGACACCAGCGCCGCCCCTATTCTCTCCCTACTTGCTATCAAAGATCAGCAGCCCGTCGGCCATATTCTGTTTACTCAAGCGCAAATCAGTGAGAGTTCAGCGATCGCCGCCGTCATCCTCGCGCCCCTAGCCGTCATTCCTGCTCTCCAGTCCCAGGGCATCGGTACCCAGCTCATCCAAACCGGACTTAAGTACCTAGCTGCCACAGGCACAGACCTAGTTTTTGTCCTTGGCTACCCAGACTACTACCACAAACACGGCTTTCAAACTGCCAGCTCTCTGGGCCTAACAGCCCCCTATCCCATTCCGCCAGAGCACACTGACGCCTGGAGGGTGCAGGCGCTGCGGTCAGGCGTCATCGGCCATGTCAGCGGTCAGGTACAGTGCTGTGACGTGCTCAATCAGCCAAAATACTGGCGCGAATAATGGATAAGGCTACTCCCTAGCTTCTGAGGCTATAGAAACGGATACCTGTTGCGCTGACTGCATTTCAGGACAGACGCGATGATGATACCCTATGAACTCGCTACAAACCGATCGGCATAGTCCTGCGCAAATTGAGCAAAAGGAATAGGCGTATGGCCTGTGAGGGCTTCAACCGTCGGGGCGATCGCGCTGTAGTGTCCTGCCTTTTGCTGGGCGTAAAGTCCTAGCACCATATCAATTTGGCGATCGGGTGCTCCAGCGGCTTGCATCGCTTCCCGCGCAGCGGACTCCGGCACATCTACATACTGAATCGGGCGATTGAGCACCTCTGAAAGGATTGCCGCTACCTCATGGTTCGACAATGCGGTTGCCCCTGTCACCTGATAGGCTTTGCCCACGTGATTAGCAATAGGCTGCGTCAAAACAGCCCCTGCGACTGCCGCCACATCCCGCAGATCGACTAGGCTGAGACGTCCCTCTCCCAAAGGCAGATAAAACGCATTTTGGCTCTTAATCGTATCGCTACAGTAGGTGATGTAGTTTTGGTGAAACGAGTTGGGCCGCAAAATTGTGTAGGCAAGGCCAGACTGAGCGATCGCCTGCTCAGATTTAAAGTGCAGTTGGCCCAACAGCATATCCGGTTCGCTATCAGCTCCCATAACGGAAAGCTTGACCAGATGCTGCACGTTGTTGGCTTTGGCCGCCTCCACACAGGTCTGATCAAGCTCTACCAGATTGGGCACCAGCGGCGTCGCCAGAAAAGCTCGCTCCACCCCAGCAAAAGCCGCCAATACCGTATCCGGGCGTGCCAAATCAAACTCCACCAGTTCCACCTCTGGGGGAAGTTTGGCTTTACCGACTGAGCGCACAGCAGCGCGAACCTGCATCCCCAGCGTGACCAATTGCTGCACAATATGGCTAGCCACATTGCCCGTAGCAGCAGTAACGAGAATAGTTGACATAGTAGGCTAACCTCTAAGCTGTCAGCCCCGACTCTAATACAAACTTTTAATAGTTACCAAATGGATACTAACAGCTCTCATCCAGCCACTTCGGCAGTTATTAAGCAGTATGGCTGTCCGGTAGAACTGACGCTAGAAGTGATTGGGGGCAAATGGAAATGCGTCATTTTGTGGTGGCTGCTGTATGGTTCTAAGCGCTTTAGTGAGCTGATGTGCTTAATACCAGAGATTTCTCAGAAGGTGCTGACAGAGCAGTTGCGTAAGCTAGAAGCCGATGCGCTAATCTATCGTCAAACCTATCAGGAAGCTCCGCCCAGGGTGGAATATTCCTTGACGCCAAGAGGAGAAACCCTGCGATCGCTCTTAGAAGATCTCTGCGACTGGGGCAAAGCTCAGCTCACCCAGTTCAAGGCGGGCAAGCTACCGCTAAGCAACTGGCGCATTTGCCTCATTGCTCCTAGCCATGCCACTCGTCAACACTTACAGCAGGAGCTGATTGAGCAACGAGGGGCACGGGTTACGGAAATTAGCTTGGCTGCAGGACTATTGGACGCCAAGCTGACGGACTACGATATTGCGATCGCCGATCTCAGTGCCCTCTCTCAGGCTGGGGCTGACTGGCTTCCAGCAGTGCAGGCGGTGGGCAATAGAGAGACGATACCCATCATTGGCCTAGTGGCTCAAGAGGGCGATCGCCCTCTTGGGTTTGCTTACGGGTTTACAGTGCTGCTGCGCCAGCCAGTAGCGGCGGCGGAGCTAGTCGCGGCGATCGCGGCGCTAACAAAAAACTAGCCGTTAGGCCGCTTTTGCCTCTACCTCTACTGCCTTGGCCTCTGCCTCACTCAGCTTCAGCACCACTACTCCCAGCGGTGGTAGGGTCAAGCTCAGGGCATAGGGCCAGCGATGATTGTGCTCCCACACGTGAGCTTCCTGACCGCCATAATTGCCTAAGCCGCTTCCCCCGTAGATTTCAGCGTCACTATTTAGCAGTTCTTTGTAATAGCCTGCTTCCGGTACGCCCACCCAGTAGTCATATTGCGGTATGGGCGTAAAGTTGCATACCGTCACCACGAAGTCATCCGAATACTTGTCTTTGCGCAGGAACGATACAACACTATGTTCCGCGTCGTTGCAGTCAATCCACTCAAAGCCATCATTGGTGAAATCGTCCGTGTAAAGGGCTGGCTCACGACGGTAGAGCTGGTGCAGCTCCGCCATAAATCGCTTAAGCTTGGCGTGGGATTCCTGCTCCAGCAGCCACCAGTCCAAATCGGCCCAGGCATTCCACTCCCGGTTTTGACCAAACTCCATGCCCATAAACAGGGTCTTCTTGCCCGGATGGGTAAACATATAGGCGTAGAGGGCGCGGAGATTGGCGAATTTCTGCCATTCGTCCCCCGGCATTTTCTGAATTAGATTACCTTTGCCGTGCACCACCTCATCGTGAGATAGGGCCAGCATGAAGTTCTCGCTGAAGGCATACCAAAGACCGAAGGTAACGTTGTTTTGGTGATACTTGCGGTGAATCGGATCCTGGCTGAAGTAGTAGAGCATGTCATGCATCCAGCCCATATTCCACTTCAGGTTGAAGCCGAGACCCCCCACATAGGTAGGCCGCGAGACGTTGGGCCAAGAGGTCGATTCTTCCGCGATTGATAGCGCACCGGGGTAGTAGCCAAACAGCAGATAGTTTAGCTCCCGCAGAAAGTCTACCGCTTCTAAGTTCTCGTTGCCGCCGTACTGATTGGGTACCCACTCGCCCGGTTTGCGATCGTAGTCTAGGTAGAGCATGGAGGCCACCGCGTCTACCCGAATGCCATCAATGTGGTACTTATCGAACCAGAAGAGGGCGTTAGAAATCAGGAAGTTGCGGACTTCGTGGCGGGAATAGTTGAAGACTAACGTGCCCCATTCTTTGTGTTCCCCTTTGCGAGGATCTTGGTGCTCATACAGATGGGAGCCGTCAAAAAAGGCCAGTCCGTGACTGTCTTTGGGGAAGTGACCCGGCACCCAGTCCACAATGACGCCAATGCCGTGCTGGTGACACTGATCAACAAAGTACATAAAGTCCTGCGGCGTGCCAAAGCGGGAGGTAGGCGCATAGTGTCCCGCCACCTGATAGCCCCACGAACCATCATAGGGATGCTCCGCTACTGGCAATACTTCAATGTGGGTATAGCCCAGCTCTGTAACATAGGGAATCAGCTTGTCGGCCAGTTCCCGGTAAGTCAGGAAGCGGGCACCGGGCTTTTGGTCAATGGCGACGGCATAGCCTTCTTGGGGAGCGTTCTCCAAGCTGTCATGCAGCCAAGATCCCAGATGCACCTCATAAACTGAAATCGCTTCATCTTGAGGGTTGCGATCGCGTCTTTGCTCCATCCAATCAGCATCTTTCCAAGTGTAGCTGAGGTCGCTAACGACGGATGCGGTGGCCGGACGCACCTCCTGCTGGAAGCCATAGGGATCAGACTTATAGTAGAGATGGCCGTGGTGGTTCTTGATTTCGTACTTATACTTCTGGCCAACGCCGATTGCCGGTACAAACAAATCCCACACGCCGCCGCCAATCATCCGCATCTGGTGCTTGCGGCCATCCCAGCTATTGAAGTCCCCCACAATAGAGATATTGCGGGCATTGGGTGCCCACACGGCAAAATAAACCCCCTGTACCCCTTCAATCTCCGTGAGGTGCGCCCCCATCTTTTCATAAATGCGGTGGTGCTTGCCTTCGGTAAAGAGGTGAATGTCAAAGTCCGTCAGCAGCGGCGTTTTGAACGCATAGGGATCGTGCATCACCTGCTCGTGTTCCCCCTGTTTCACTTTGAGCAGGTAGTTGCTGGCTAGCTCCTCATTGTCCACCTGACACTCAAAAAAGTGAGGATGATGGTTTGGCTGCATGGGGTACTGCGATCGCCCCTGGGGATGAATCACCCAGGCAGCCTCGGCATCGGGCAGATAGGCCCGCACTACCCAGCGGGTAGTATCTTCCGCCTCTACCGGGTGGGAACCCAAAATTTCAAACGGGTTCTGGTGGCGGTTTTCCACAATCCGCTGAACCTGATCGGGAGCAGCCGTCGTCATAAAAAGTCCTCTTAAATGCGTCTATAAATTAGGCGATATGGCTCAGACTGACCTAAGCTCTGGCGGCGCTGTCAGGCGCCCTCAAATTCGTCAATCTCGCTAGCCAACGTGCCCTAACAAAATACAAGCTGACTCTTCATGTGACATCCCACAATTGAGGGAACTGTCAACCCTAAAAGCCAGATTGCAATATTTTGTTCACAATATTACAGAAAATGAAGCTTTTCCACAAAAGCTTTTCTATAAGAACTGGGTGGCGATCGCCTAACTTTCATCCCAAGGTGTCACCTACTGCGCCTGAGCAGCCTTTAACCACCTGTCTAAAACTGAGCTAAAGCAGTCCCCCGATATAGCTCCGTTATCTCAATTTCTAGGCCAATACTTTTTAGGTGCAGGCGATCGCCAGCCCGATAAACAATGGTTTCCCACTGGGGAGCGGCGGCGCCTTGCCTGCGTCGTCGACACTCTACCTGCTTTTTAGCTTGAGCGATTAAAACGTACTCTTCCAGAGACTGTAACTGCTTGTAGTCGTCAAACTTGTCGCCCTGATCAAACTTAGCAGTAGATGGAGATAACACTTCCATAATGAGTTTGGGATAGCGTTTGATGTAGCGATCCTGGCGATCGCGCGGATCGCAGGTGACGAAGGCGTCTGGATAGTAAAAAAAGGCATCAGCGTAATTAACTTTGACATCTCCGGCAAAGAACTGACAGTCACCGTCTCGCAGATGCAGATTGAGCGCCGTTAGAAAATTGATACCAATACGGCTGTGATCATCGCTATTGCCAACCATGGCATAAACCAGCCCTTGCCGATATTCGTGACGAACGGCGTTTTCTTGCTCCAGCGCAAGATATTCTTGAGGGCTGAATCCGGCGGGAATGGCGAGCATGACGAGCGCAGATACCTGTACTCATTAGCTTAACTTGACCTTTGGCCACAGCAAGTAGTGCTTCTATACTTAAATCTGGATCTTCTCACCTGCCTCACTTTCAACCCTGCCCATGTCCACTCCGCCCAAACTTCGTCCTTATCAAGTTCAACTGATCAACGATCTCTATCGCCAGCTAAATCAGGGGCATAAGCGGATTGCCATTATCGCCGGAACCGGGGCGGGCAAAACCGTCATCAGCGGTCAGATCTGTGCTCACGCCGAAGCAGCGGGCAAGCGGCTGATGTTTTTGGTGCATTTGGACGTGCTGGTGGGGCAGACCTACGAAAAGATGCAGGCGTTTGGCCTGCACTGCGGCTTCATCAAGGCGGGGTGGGAAGAAAACCGGGACGCGCCCATTCAGATTGCCAGCGTGCAGACGATGGCTCAGCGCAAGTGGTGGCGTAAGTGGCCGGCGGACGTGGTGTTTTTTGACGAGGGTCACACGACTTTATTTAGCCGTATTGGCAAGCAGGTACTCTATAAAACCCATCCAGAGGCGGTGCATTTAGTGATGACGGCCACGCCGCTGCGACTGGGCAAAGACCAGCTCGGGGAACACCTAGAAACCCTGGTGTCTGCGCCGGTGCCCAGCGAGCTACAAGACATGGGCTTTCTCTCCCGCATGAAGTATTACAGTATGCCCCAGGACGGGCTGGCGAAGCTGGATGAAGTGCGTACCGTGCGGGGGGATTATGACGAGACGGGACTCAAAAATGCCTGCGATCGCCCGGAACTGGTCCAAAAAATCGTCACCGAATGGCAGCGTCTTACCCCCGGTAAGCGCACCATCGCTTTCTGCGTTGATATCGAGCACGCCCGCCATGTAGCAGAGGCGTTTCAGCAGGCGGGGATTCCCTCAGACACGGTGGAAGGAGGCACGCCGATTAAAGAGCGGCAGCGGATGTATGCCGACCTGCGGGAGGAGCGGATTTTGGTACTGACTTCCTGCAATGTGATTAGCATTGGCTTTGATGAACCGAGCGTGGAGGTGGGACTGCTGCTGCGGCCTACCCAGTCCAGCGCTCTGCATTTTCAGCAGATTGGCCGGGTGATGCGGATTTCGCCCCAAACCGGAAAGCAGTATGGCCTTATTCTCGATCAGGCGGGCAATCTGGAGCGGTTGGGCTTTCCGGAGGATGTGGAAGAGTATCACCTGCCAATGCAGAAGGAGGCATCCGGCAATGGTGGGCCGCCACCGATGAAGCCTTGTCCCCAGTGCGGGCGGATTGTGCATTCCTTCATCGTCAAGTGCCCGGACTGTGGGCATCAGTGGGTGAGCGATCGCCCGCTGAACTTAGAAGACATGGTGCCGATTTACTCCCGCGAACAAGCTCACCAAATCAAGGATCCAGCGATTCTCTGCGAGCTGTTTCACAGCCACCGCCGCCGCACGTTTCGCCAGGGCTATGCGCCCACACTGGCAGAGAACAGTTTTTATCAGCACTGCGGGCGGCAGCCAAAGGTAGAGTGGTACCGGGGGTCGCTGTTCGGCCTGAGACCGACCCCGGATCAGTATCAGATTTATTTGAATTACTTGAATAAGAGTGCGCGGCGATTAGGCAAGCGATCGGACTGGGTAATGGGTGAGTTTGAAAAAGAGTTTGGCCAAGGGGCGTGGCAGCGGATGCTGGGGTAGGCGCTTTTTCATCTCACTCAGCTAGGAGATCGTTTGAAAAGTAACACAAGTTCTACACTACCCCCTTGATGAGGAGAAGACTCAGATTTTGCCCCTTGGCAAGGGAGATTAGAGGGCGTGCAGCAGCGCGACAACGCTTTGACTGTGACTTTTCAAACATCCTCTAATAGACGCCATGTTCTGAGGACAATCTCACTTCAAAAATTAAACCGCTAAAAATTGCTGAATCACCTCGTTACTGAGATCGCCCGTGGAGCCAGAAGAGACAATTTCGCCCTTTTGCATAGCGTAGTAGTAGTCAGCTTGACGCACAAAGTGGAGATGCTGCTCTACCAGCAAAACAGAAATACCCGTCGTTGCAATAATGCGACGGACAGCCGCTTCAATGTCCAGAATAATAGAAGCGGCTGTCCGTCGCATTATTGA
>JAAHIC010000127.1 GCA_010671965.1 Leptolyngbya sp. SIO4C5 | reverse complement strand
CCGCTATTCACATAGGTATAAACATATTGTCCTTTCGCCTTGTCATCTGAAGAAACGCTAAAGCCAGCAATAATCACAACCCAGTCAGCAGTGGAATAGCCTGTATTAATCCGAGGATTATCATTGCCTGTAAATTTTTTGAGCTGAAGCGGTTTATCGCCATTACTGACAAAGCCTAAGGTGCCGCCATCGATTAGCAACGAATTGTTATCCGGTGCATAAAGTCGTATTCCATAGTTAGGAGAATCGAGATCGCCGTGGGTAAAGTCAATGTGAGGATTTCCGGCTTCGCCCTGTTCTCTGGCTACAAGCTCTATCCCCGCCCAATATTTATCAGAGACTATCTTTAAGCGGCGATAGCGTCCGCCTTCAATCTTGATATCGCCATCTTTGACAGTTAGTTTTTCACTGGGATCATCAGTTCCAATCCCTAGCTTCCCTGCAAAGGAGGAGTCTCCTGTGCCTTTTACTGTCAACCCGCCACTGGCCGCTGTTGTCAGTAACATTCTCTCATTAGCGCCATTGGCATCTCGCCAGGAATGCTTGCCGTTGGCGGCATAGAACAGCGTGCTGCTATTGATCCCTAGTCCATAGCCATCCCAAAGCCGTAGTTTTAGGTTGTTGCTAGTATCACCATTAGCAAAGATAAGCTGTTGCCCACCGGGGATAGTCAGCTTGCTGCTCAGATCAACATTACCTGTGAAAGAGGCTGTGCCAGAAACGGTTAGATTTTTAGAAAACGTAGCGTGGCCGCTCTCTTGAATACGCACATAGTCGGTTAGGGCGGCAAAGTCACCGTTGGTTCCACCAGCAATTTTCAAATCGGCTTTGTTGTTGCCAATATTCTCGCGGTAAATTCGCCAGGTGTAGGCTCCGCCGCTGTTTTGAAACAGGATACTTTGGGCGCTTTCATTGTCATTCGTTTTAAGCGCCAGTTCACCCCCATAAATAGTCAGCTTGTGGTCTGTGTTGGCGGCAATCCCAATACCCACATTGCCTGCCAAAGTGCTGGCTTGGCTCACGGCAAGATCGCCGCTCACCTTCAATCTTTCCGTTCCCGGCGTGGTGCCAATGCCGACATTGCCGGAGAGGGTGCTGGTCTGAGTAACGGAGAGGGTGCCCGCGATCGCGCTGTTGCCTGCCACATTCAGCTTGAGTTCATCGTCGGCAGCCGTCCCGATGCCGACGTTGCCCGTCAGGGTGCTGGTTTGAGTGACGGAGAGGGTGCCCGCGATCGCGGCGTCGCCGTTCACGTCTAAGGTTTTATCAGGCTGGGCTTTGCCAATGCCCACGTTGCCAGCGGCGTCAATCAGCAGCGGCGTCGTGTCGTTAGCCTCATCGTCGATGCGAAGGGCATCCTGGCTGCCAGACTGCTGAATGTGCAGCTTGGCCGTAGGCTGGGTGATACTGAGGCCCAGATTGCCGCTGCTGCTCTCCACAAACAGTTTGCTGATGCCGCCGGTTTCAAAGTTGAGTCCCGGATTCGCTCCGGCAGGCTGTTGATTCAAGCGCCACGTCTGGATGTCGTCTGCGTAAAAATCCAGCAGGTTTTCCGTCTCGCCCCGGGCCAAAATTTTCAGCGGCGTATCCACCCCCGGCGGCTTTTCAATACCGTCATCATGGATATTCAAGACCGAATCAATCAGATCTCGAAAATCGTCCTCAGAGGGTTTGGCCCCCGTCTTGAACAGGGCTTGCAGTTGGGTTCTGTTTTTTTGACCGGCCATAGAGATGCTTCCTAAATTGATACGAGTTTGAGTAACTGCGGCAAGAGAACCTGGCTAAAATCACGTCACCGCTAAAATCACGTCACCATAAAGTCCAGCCCCACAATCATGTAGTCGATGCCCTCAAATTCTTCGGCGGCATAGTCAGCGGTAGTAATCAAATCAATAATGTGTTCTGGCGCTGACACCAGAATGGAATCCACCTGCTTCACCTGAGCCAGATTAGACGGATTCACCTGGTAGGTGGGGCGGGCAGCCGAGCGATCGCGGGCCAGCTCTACCTGCTCAATCAGCTTCAGATTGGCGACGTAATCCACATAGGGGCGCGACTCGATGAAGTGAATCACCGCCGAGCTGTGGATAGAGCTGCCAAAGGAAATATCGCTCTGCTCCTCATAGGCCCAGGGGGAGAGAAACCGCACCAGCTCCTGGTTGAGCTGCTTCAGGTAGTAGCCCTGCTCGTAGGCGGCTCGAAACCGCACCGCCACCCGGTATTTAATCTGCTCATAGCGAGGATTTTTCACCGCTACCTGGACGAAGGGAGAGGTGTGGGCCTGCAGGTAGGCAGCGATCGCCTGCAGCAGGTATTGGGGAGCTTTGGGTTCTAGGGGCAGGAAAGGGGCAGTGTTGGCAATGTTGGGAATGACGACGACCGTGACCCGCGCCGCACTGGGGACATGGGACTGTTCGGCCTGGCTGAGGCACTTGACTTTATAAATCTGGGGAAATTGCTCCAGCACCAGCCGCTCGTAGTCCCAGGTGGTGAGGGCGCGCTGCTTGTGGCGCAGCCGCTCGCTGGCGCGGGTGTAGAAAGCGCTAGAGGTTTCCTGTCGCCTGCCGCCAAAGGAGCTGTAGGGCTGGCTGACACGGGCGATCGCTGGAATGCGTTCCACCAAAGCCTCGACAGCGTCAGCCGCGAGGGGTTGACTCAGGTGAGCCGGGTCGTTGTCCTGATCGACAAAGGTGGCCGTCACTGCCTGAGTGCGAATATCCAGGATGTCGGGAATGGCGAGGGCATTGTGACTCACCGCCGCCCGCAGCCAATAGAGACCGGACGGCAGCCGCTGGTTTTGCGCTGTCATCGCCTTCGGCAGGGCCAGATGCAGAATGCCAGAATCGACTAAACCGTGGGTGCTGTCTGAGAGGATGTCGGCCTGCTGCAGGGGCTGCCAGCGATCGCCCGTCAGATAGCTCCACTGAATCTCTGGCTGGGCCAGGTCGGCATTGCCGCTGCCAGACACAAGCTGAAAAAACAGGGTTAACTGCTGGGGCGGCTGGGCGTCACGCAGACCGATTAGCAAGCTACCCTCGCCGTCATACTGAGGCAAGCAGGTCTTATCCTCAGCCTGCTGCAAATCCAGATAGCCAAAGGGATGGAGCTGAAAAAGCTGGCCGCTGGCCGTCTCGCTGGCTGCTGAGAGATCAATTTCGGCAGAAGCGCGGTAGTCCAGGCTGATGGCTTTGACCTTGGGGGTGTAGGGGGCGTAGGCCGTCAGGGCTTTAGTCGCTGGGTCTGTGGCCAGGGCTACCTTATTCAGCACCAGCGGATAGAGGGCGTGCTGGAAGTCTGGGCGGGTCAGCTCTAGGCGAAAATAGCGATCGTGATCCAGCAGATCATTGCTAGCTGGCTCTTTGATCACCTGCCACAGTCCCGCCGTCGGGATGGCGGCAAAGCTGGCTGGGTCATAGTGCAAAGTCGCCGTGGAGGATAAGACCGCAGCTGCTCCGGCAGGCGGGCTCTCAAACAGCGATCGCGTGCCGAGGGGCTGCCAGGTGCGGTTGAGCAGCAGTTCCAGGCGGGCTTGGAAACTGTGATTGTCGATGACCGGCGGCTGGGACGTTAGACCCGCGTTAGCGTAGGCGTGGTAGTGGGTGGCGAAGCTGTCGGGCAGACCCAGCCATTCCAGCTTTAGCGACAGGCTATCCAGCTTTTTGGCGATGATTTCCGGATGGCTGAAGTAGAAACTGGCACCGGCCACCGGCTGGGCGCCAAAAGGCTCAAAGGGACTCTTAGGGCTGAGGACAGCGCGATCGCTGCGAATTTGCAAATCTTGCACCCCCTGCACCGCGACCTGGACGCTGGCCTTTTCCAGGCGCAGATCTTTGAAGATGGGGTAGTAGGCCGTCTCTGCCGTATCCGCCTGCAGCAGCAGCTTCACCACCGGATAGGGGGTCTGAAAAGCTGACAGCGCCTCAGCGGCGGGCGGCGCCGTGATGGCGGGCTGGGTGGCCTCCAGGGTAAAGCTGAACTGGAGGCTGCTGAGATAGATACCCGCCGCCGAATACTGCTCGATGGGGGTATCCGGGGTAGGCGATCGCCCAATCCGGCCTATGGGGATAACCGTGGCTTCGCGATCGCTGACCAGTCCCACCAGCTTGTAAATATCGCCGCTGGCCCAGGCCACCAGCGTGCCGATATCTCGCGGCAGCAGCCGGGCCGCTTCATCGGCGGCAGCCGTCAGGGCCATGCCCACCGGCGTCATGTCGGTAAACCGGGCGATGGGTGCCGCCGCAAAGGCAATCTGGGCTGTCTTGCGAATCTCGCCGGTGCCAGGCAGATAGCCCCACTCGTGGATGCCCACTCGCCCGGCATTGGCAAACTCGGCGATCTGAAAAATGACCCCGTCCGACCAAATGACGAAGCTGCCCACGTCCTCAGGGCTGAAGCGGTTGCGGCTATCTAGCAGCTCTCGCCGGTCATCGCTGAGCTGTAGGTTACTCAGTACCGTACCGTCTCCGCCCAGGTCCAGACCGGGGTACTGGTCAACGGCCTCGCCGAGACCCACAACCCCCACTAGCCGCAACTGGACGCGGTTAGGACTGGCAACTGCCTCAATCTGATAGAGGCTGCCATCGGCAAAGCGCAGATACTGGCCGCCGTCTCGCCCCTGGGCAAAATCGGCCTCGGCGCTCTGATAGATCGCGGCCCAGGCTGCCTGCGGATAGGTACTCAGGGGCGTCTCTAGGAAAAAATCGCCCACGGCAAACTGGACCGGCTCCACTGGCAGCCAGCCCGCCGCGCTGCTGATGGCGACGCTGAAAGGGCGATCGCCTTGGGCCAGCAGCTCGGTGAGCCGATCGCGGTTAAAGGTTTGAGCTTCACAGGCTAGGGTCAGGGTAATCTGGCGATGGCCTGCCTGGAGCTGCAGCACCGGCGAGGTGATCGCCACGCCCAGGGCCTGCACCGAGTCACAGGCGCAGAGAGGTGCAGCTATGAAGGGCTGAAAGCGGGGCAGGGTCAAGGGCTGTTCTGGTGCAGCAGTCGCCACCGCCGAGGCACAGATGGAGCGGACTTCAGTGCGACCAATGGGGGGATAGGTAAAGCCGCGCTTACGGGTTTGAGCCCGCTCTAGCAGGCGGTAGACCTCTTCCCATTCCGGGTTATCCCAATCAGCGCCTAGGCGGCGGTGGATGTCCATAATTTTTTGAAAGTCCGCCACGCTGAGAAAAAGCTGGTCTTGGATATAGCGGGCGGCAGCATCACTGGTATCGGCCTGCAGCGCTGATAAATCGGCCTCCTGCTGGGCCGGAAAAGGCGGCAGCGGATCCCCGGCGGCGGGATCCCCCAGTGCCTGCCGCCACAGTTCCAGAAAAGCTACCTCCGGGTCCAACTGACTCTGATGGGTCTGTTTGAGCTGCAGGCGGCGATCGCGGTTGATTTTTTTGCGGTAGGCTTTTTTCACCAGGCGATAGACCTGCTGCCACTCCAGGTCGCTGGGGGGCACTACGTCAGCCTCGCCCCGCTGCTTGCCAATTTCGCGGCTGTGCACCCCCAGGCAAAACTGAAAGTCATCCAGGCTGGCAAAGCAGAGCTGATGCAGAATATACTGCTGGCGAGCGGCGCTGACCTGCTCTAGGGTGTAGTCCTGGATTTCGGCAAACAGGGCCAAAATAGCGCTAAAGGTGTCGTCGTCCGGGGCGAGGGGGTCGCTGGGCGGCAGCGGCGGCAGTGGATCTCCCTGACTGGGCGAGCCGATGGCCCAGCGCAGCATGTTGGCAAAGGCTGCGTGGCTGCGATCGCCCGCTTGGTGAATTACTTCTAGGTCAATGGAGACCTTTTCCACCGAAAGGGTTTTGACGCTGGCAACCTGAGCCGGGGTGAGATAGAGATCGGCGTCAGTGGCATAGTGCAGGTCATTGCCCTCAGAGTCGGTCCCCGCACTCAGCCGCGTCCCCTGGGGCAGCCAATATGCGCTTTCCCCCGGTGACAGGCTAAAAACCACGTGGGTCTGGTCGGGCACCGCCGCCTTGGCAGTCAGCCGCAGCACCTGACGATAGTAAAAATCGAGGCGGCGCTGGGTCAGAGCCTGAAACTGCTGCTGGGGGTACTGCAGCAGCTTCAGGAAGGTTAAAAATAGGGCCAGATGGGGCTGGGCAATCAGATTCAGCATTGCCGCCGGGAGGGCTGCTTTAGCCGCTTCAGCTTCCCAATCGCTACCGGCTGCTAGGGCCTCAACCGCAGCCGCGATCGCCTCGGCATCCCCGGCAAAAAAGCCGGCCCAGTCTCCCGCCACCTGGTTTTGACTGTCGAAATAGCGCAGGCTTTGGGCGTAGGTTTGAGCGAAGCGAATCCAGTCCGCCAGGGTTCTTTCCTCCACGGAAATAAAGCTAGGATCGAGCGATCGCAGCGATCGGCGGCGCTGACTGGTGCCATCTCGAAAAACCTGAGCCTTGATTTCCATGGGTTTGCAGTTTGCGGCTTGAATCTTTTAGGAAAAAAGTGAGCAATGACGGTCTAAGTGCCCGTCCATTGGGTGTTGGTGGTGGTAAACGTGCCGTTCCCCGGATAGGACAGATTGGCATCCGGCGTTGGCGAACCAGCCCCCGGCGGGGGCTGCTGGGCCGGAGTCTGAACCTCAAACTTGGCCGTAAACAGGCTGCCTTTGAGCAAGACGGGCTGTCCGGCGCTCTGGGTCTTCGTCGCCACCTGATCGCTGCCGAGGGCGTCGATTTTCAGGGTGCCGCTGCCCGCAATCGAGTGGGTGCTGGTGACGTAGCTGCAGCCCGCCACTGAGACGTTGGCTTCGTCCCCCTCAATACAAATGGCCTTACCGTTGAGGCTGCTTTTGCCGCTGCCGCTGAGGGTGCCTGGCTGCACAACTACGGTGGCTAGGCCAAAAGCGGTATTAAAATTAACCGTGTCGCCGTCAATCAGAATATAGTCAGACATTTTTATTGGAATTTTAATCAGGTTAAAAGCAGATTTTGGCGTTTTTATTCAGGTCCATTGAGGCTGTTAAAATCCCGTCGCCTCGTTGAGATAAAAGGGATAAACCAGGTTCGATCGCGTATTGGTTTGCCGCACCGTGTAGTCAATTTGAATCAGCAGCAGTCCGGCCTCGGCCTGACTGGCATCCACATCAACTCGGTCAACTTTAATTCGCGGTTCGTGATAGAGCAGCGCATCGGCAACCACGCTGCGAATGCTGGTAATCACGGCCTGACTCATTTCTTCAAACAGGAACTGACTCAGCTCGCAGCCAAAGTCTGGCTGCATCAGCCGCTCTCCCGGTCGGGTGGAGAGAATGATTTTTAAACTCTGCAAAATATCCGTTTCTGCCGCCACCATTTTGGCTCCGGCCTGGCGGCTAAAAGCGGGCGGAAAGCCCCAGCCTCTGCCCAAAAATGAGGGCTTTTTAGGATTTGATAACTCAGTTGACATCGACCTGTTTCCCCTGCAGCGTCATATTGCCTTTGGCGCTAATCGTAATATCCTGATCGCTACTGATTTGAATTCCGTCTGCGTTCATTGTTAGCTGGTTATTGTTTTCATCGACGATGTAAATGGCGCCGTCTTCGTCAATCAGGATGATGCGATTAGTATTGGGCGTTTCCAAACGAATTGATTTGTCCTGATCGCTGAAGGCCAGCTTCAGTTTCTCTTTAGTAAAGATGCCGCGCTGATTGTTCTGAGCGGCCACCGGCACGGGCGGCTTATTTTTGTCGCTGTAGAGCGCTCCCAGAATGACGGCCTGTCTCGGATCATCGTTGAGAAAGCCCAAAATCACCTCGTCTCCCTTTTCCGGGCGAAACACCGTCCCCCGTCCCGGCTTGCCGTCCGCGGCTAAGCCTGCCTCCAGCGTGGCCAGCCGGGCCCAGAGCAGACCGTCATTTTTCTCAGCCGGGAGGTCGGGGGTGGGGGTGAGGCGCGGGATCTGCACCTGCACCCGCAGCTCGTCTTTCAGATCGGCCTGCTGCACAATGCCTATTTGTAAACCCTGCACCGCTGGCAGCAGACCGCTAGCGGGAGCCGCCATCACGTCGTCACGGGTCGCCAAAGGAGCCGCTGAAAGGCCGAACTGAATATCTGTCTGCCAGCCCGCCTCATTTACCCGGTGGCGGACGCCGGTAATCAGCGTAGTGCCGTTGAAGCGATCGCCAAAGTTTTCTAGCTGCAGCGCGTCGCCTACGCGCAGCCCTGCCTGGCCGGCCAGGCGAATGCGGCCCCGGAGCATCGATAGGCGGCTCTGGAGGGCGTGGGCGCTGGCCCAGGCTTTGGCCTCTGCTGGCACGAGTTCCGCCCCGCTGACCAACTGGCGCTGACCGGCCCCCACCAGCGGGCCGAGAGCAGCAGGATCGAGGTTAGACAGCTCCAGCGCGTACTCGTCTGCCGTCTGAGCCTCGGTTAGGGCTTGGCTGGGACTAGCCCAGGCGATCGCCTCTGTCGCCTCAAACTGATCGCGAATGTCGGCCTCAATTTCCAGGTCGTAGATTAGGCCAGGATCGTAAACCAGGGTGACGGGCTGACCGCCCAGGCTTTGGGGCTGCTGGACGCTAATCTCGCCCTCGCTAACCAGTACCCAAAGACCGTTGGCCTCAGCTCGCGCCAGGATGAAGTCCCAGTCAGTACAGTAAAACTGCACCATTTCCCCGTGGGCGATCGCGGTTTTGGTCGGCGTGAATGTGCCCAGGCTCAGGTCTTGAATATTTTTTTGCTGATCCTGACTGACGGCGGCGCTGAGAATATCTTTGATGATAGCGATGTCGTCTTTTTCCCGAAAAATAGCGCTGCGGCGCTGCCGGGTGAGCTTGACGGCGGCGTCCTTGAGATAGAGCGTCAGGATGGTTTTTTGGCGATTGATCTGAATGCCGTGCTTGACCACCAGGCCGCTAAAAACTGTTTCGTCGGCCTCTTCTTCGTAGCGCAGCTGAATCCTAATCTTTTGACCCGGCTTGAAAAAATCAGTATCGCTAATTTCAAAGGGCTGCTGATCGCCGCCGCTCAGCAGCACCAGCTGCGCTGTGGGAATGCGATTGACCTCCTGCAAAATATCGATGGCCAGGAGGTTGTAGTGGGGGTCCATCTGCGTTTC
>JAAHIC010000126.1 GCA_010671965.1 Leptolyngbya sp. SIO4C5 | reverse complement strand
TCCAAGCTGTTTATTGAAGCGCTACACTACCCCGACTCAGAAGTTTGGCAGGTTCTAACTCGGCTAACGAATGAAGCGGAATCAGAGCGCCAGTTTAAGTACACGCTCAACCGCTGCTGCTATACCTTGATCAACTACTGGTATAGCCAGCCTCGCTGTCATAAAGCAATTCCTCGCCTGATTGAGCTGTTTGAAGAATTGCCGACTGATGATCCTGGCTTAGAAAGCAGCCGCCGCATTCGAGAACTGGTGTCTCGGTTTACTCAAACCGAGCAGTACGAATCCCTCAAACGCCTGCGACAGGTCTTTGTTGACTTAGATCCCGAACTCGCCAAGGGTACCCAGCAGCAGCAGCCCGTCGGCACTCTACTGCGGCACTATCCTTTTCTCTATGATCACAGTCTGCTGACGCGAGATAGCGATCACGAGCAAAAACGCAATATTCAAAACCTGAAGCAGCGGGCAGAGCAGACGTTAGGCGTCAATCTCGCTCGCTATAACAGCTATCGCCTAGGGCACTCTCGCAAAGCGATCGCCAATCCCACCCGCCTCAGCGAACCACAGCTCCATCAGGCGCTAGACCACTACACTGGCAAGTGCTATGAAGCCAAGTCTTATAAAGAGCTAGCCAGCTGGTTTACAACTTACAGCCGCTCGGTTAAAACTTTCCGCGACTTTAAAGAGGAGTTTGTCAACGACTATCTCATTGCTCCGATTACGGCTGAAGTCCCCAAGTATCGGAACAATCAGTTTAGCCGCACGCTGCGAGAATGGACCCGCTCGGCCCTAACCGATTTCGACGAACAGAAACTCAATAACTTTACGCTAGTTGAGCTGATTCGCAAGCTTCTCATCTTTTTGCTGCTGCATACCCGTCGCCGCCCAATCTTTGGCACCTTTAGACGTTTGCTCGAAGATATTGGCTACACTCTGACCACAGGGCTGTTCCTCCGAATTGTCTTGCTGTCTGCGGCGGCTCGCCCCGCTTTAGAACGCTGCTTTTCAGTCATATTCAATTCCCACGAAAACCATCGTCGAGGCGATGTGCCCTGGTTAGTGGAGTCATTTGAACATGCCAATATCGCCTTAGTGACCAACTTTGGTGGCTTTGGATTTAGTACATAAGTCAATTTCTTGGCTTTTAGTACTTGGCTTTTAGTATCAGAGGCATCAGGGCGAGCAGCTTGCTGGCCCTGCAGCTTGATCTTTCAAGCAGCAATCCCCTAACTGACCTAAATCTCTTGGGTGGCGACTCAATCTAGCTCAATTGTCGAGAGCACGTATTCCCCCTGGCTCAAAGCGCGGTTGGTTGAAATGTCGTAGACCAGTCCGGCTGACTGCGCTTGAGTATCCATTACGACGGGCAGTGCTTGCAGCTTGTTGAAGCAGAGGAGTTGATACAGCAGTTCTCCAGCCTGTACCTCAGTCCCCGGACGCACTCGGTTTTCAATCACGCCGCCGGTAGTGGCATAGTACTTGGTTACCTGGCTCCGATGGGCTAGGGCCATGCAGGTTTCGCTGACATGGCTGACCTGTACTTCTGGCAAAAGTCCCTTACGCACCAAATAGTTTTGAATTCCCTTCAAGCCCCGCTCAACCGACTGGGGATTAAGCTGCATCCCAGTCCCTAGCTCCAGTGTCCAAGCCTCAATATCGCAGCGCAGCGATCGCCCTAGCTGCTCAAACGCATTTTCTAGCGCCAGCCAAGGTTTGATAAAAGCTTCGTCAAAGGCATCCCCATCATACTCGTCTAGCAAAATGCCAAAGTCGAGGCCAAAGTAGCAGGCACTCTGATCGCGATCGCGAAAATAGTAAACATAGTCGAGGCCTTCATTGGTAGAACTGTGCAGATCAATAATATAGTCAGCTTGAAGGGCGAGAGCCTGTAGTCGGGTGCGGTATAGCTCATGGACAGGCACGCCCGCCGGAGAACTAATAGCAGCCAGCTCTTGGGCAAAGGCATTATGGATTTGCTGTCGATAAGCCGTCACGATTGTCTCAACTGGGCTTTCCCAGTGCGATCGGACAAACGCCTCAATATCGACCCCCGTTTTCTCATAGTCCCAGAAGATACGGTTATAGTCGCGCCCGTCATAGGGGTTGTAGCGGCCTGAGGCAAAGTTGTGTGCCCGCTGATTGACGCCCATCGGATTGCACACAGGCACTAGGCAAATTTCACCGTGTAGGGCCGTATCCTCTAGCTGGCTCAGCCACTGAATCAGCTCATGAATCACCGCATTGCCCGCTAGCTCTGCCCCGTGCAGATTGGCCTGAATGTAAACCTGCTTGCCAGGGCGATCGCCAATGAAGCGGTAGGTTTGCAGCATCAGGCGATCGCCAGAAGCGAGCTGCATCAGGGGGAGGGCGGTAATTTTAGGCTGCATAGGAGTTGAGAGAGGTGAGAGTGAGGAAGATAGAGGCGGTTAGGAAGAATTCGCTTCTTGCGTATACTTGAACCAGCCAAGCTTATGGAGATTAAACATGGAAGTCAAGGCGGCGGTGGCATTTGAGGCGGAACAGCCGCTCAGGATTGAGACGGTTCAGCTAGAAGGGCCTCAGGCAGGAGAGGTACTCGTTGAAATTAAAGCCACTGGCATTTGCCACACGGATGCCTATACCCTGTCAGGGAAGGATCCAGAAGGACTGTTCCCAGCCGTTTTGGGGCATGAGGGTGCGGGCGTCGTAGTTGAAGTAGGGCCGGAAGTCAAAAGTCTGAAGCCAGGGGATCACGTCATTCCCCTATACACGCCAGAATGCCGTCAGTGCGAGTACTGCCTTAGTTTCAAAACCAATCTTTGTCAGGCCATTCGAGCGACTCAGGGCAGAGGACTGATGCCCGATGGCACCAGCCGCTTTTCCCAAAATGGCAAGCAGATCTATCACTACATGGGCACTTCGACTTTCGCCAACTATACGGTTGTGCCTGAGATTGCCCTGGCTAAGATTCGCCCAGACGCGCCCTTTGACAAAGTGTGCTATATCGGCTGCGGTGTGACAACGGGCATTGGCGCAGTCATCAACACGGCCAAAGTGGAGCCGGGAGCCAACGTGATCGTGTTTGGCCTAGGCGGCATTGGCCTCAACGTGATCCAGGGCTGCCGCCTGGTAGGCGCTAACCTGATTGTCGGAGTCGATATCAATCCGGCCCGCCGCCAGATGGCCGAGAAGTTTGGCATGACTCATTTTGTTAATCCCAAAGAAGTGGAAGGAGATTTAGTTCCCTACTTGGTTGACTTAACTAAAGGCGGCGCTGATTACACATTTGAGTGCATTGGCAACGTCAACGTCATGCGACAGGCGCTCGAAAGCTGCCACAAAGGCTGGGGGGAGAGCATCATTATCGGCGTAGCTGAGGCTGGCGCCGAGATCAGTACCCGCCCGTTTCAGCTAGTGACGGGGCGGGTCTGGCGCGGCACGGCTTTTGGCGGTGCCAGAGGCCGCACAGATGTGCCCAAAATTGTGGACTGGTACATGGAGGGCAAAATCAACATTGACGATCTGATCACCCATACTCTGCCGCTTGAGCGCATCAATGAAGGCTTTGACCTGATGCACCGAGGCGAGTCAATTCGCAGCGTTGTGCTGTTTGACTAACAGGCAAAGGAAAGCGGCAGCTTGCCTGTCAGCATCGGCTGCAGATTTTCTCCATAGGCCCGCTGAATGTTTTCTAAGGTCATGACTGCTTGAGGAGTGTCGTTGGCTAAAAGCTGACGGTTAAGCAGGATGAGACGGTCGTAGCGGTTGAGGGCATTGCCCCACTCGTGGCTGCACACCAGCAGCGTTTTACCCTGGGCTTTGAGTTCGGTGAAGATTTGCAGCATGATGGCCTCTGTCTGCTTATCGATGCCCGTGAACGGCTCATCTAGCAAGAACAGATCGGCCTGCTGGGCCAAGGCCCGTGCTAGAAAAACCCGCTGCTGCTGCCCCCCTGAAAGCTGACCGATGGGGCGAGCGGCCAGGTCTAGCATCTCAACTCTGGCTAAGGCAGCCTCAACCCGCTGCTTGGTCTGTCGGCTTGGCGATCGCAGCCAGCCTGCACCCACAGCTTCGGCCATTAGCGCCACGTTCCAGGCAGTGATGGGGTAATGCCAGTCAATCTGCGATCGCTGGGGCACATAGGCTACCCGCTGCCGCTGTCGGCGTAGGGGAACGCCCCCCAATAGCACCTGGCCTCGATAGCGAATGAGTCCCAAAATGGCTTTGATTAGGGTACTTTTGCCTGCGCCGTTGGGGCCAATCAGTCCCGCCAGTTCACCCGGCCTCAGCGTCATAGAAACGCTCTCTAGGGCTGGGATGCCTCGGTAAACAACAGATAGCTCCTGAACCGCTAGCATTTTGTCTAAAAAATGATAATCATTCTCGCACTCTAGGGAAGAGTATAACAAAGATTTTTGGTCTAGCCCTGATGAGTTCGTATTACTTCAGAATTATGCCTGCCTCGGCTTAAGGTTGCCCGGTTGCAGCTTTGATTCAAGCAGCCAATAGAGCAAAAGCCCCACAGCTTTAACAAACTGCAGGGCTTCAGCGTTATTTCACCAGATGCATGGCATTTAGCAACGGTCTTTAGCCTTCGCCGCCCTCGCCACCTTCGCCGCCTTCTGCCGGAACTTCTTCTGCTGGGACTTCTTCGCCTTCTGCCGGGGTTACTTCTTCAGTCGCTTCCCCTTCAGTCGGCTCAACTTCCTCGGTTTCAGCCGGCCCGCAAGCCGCCAAAGTTGTCGTTAAGCCAAGAGCCAAAAATAATCCAATGGGCTTTAATTTCATGGTTTTATCTCCTCAACCAGTTTCAATCAGCAATCGTTAACCTGAAAGGAACCATCACTGTTTTGTCAATCATCAACTATACGGCAATTTTTCCTATTTGCCTATTTATAAGTTAAACTTAACCCCTTTCTCAGCCAGATCTTAGAAATGTTTGCCTATCAGCCGTCAAGTCCAACTGAACAGAGAGCGGCGCGATCGCAGTGTGGCTGTTTATGCGGCAGCGAACGGCTCCGACGGCTAAGCTTTAAATTGTTTTTGAGCTTTACTTCCCAGCCAGCATGATTTTTAGGATTCCGGATATTCTCAGCGCTGACGAACTACAGCAGATTCAGACCCAGCTCGTCGAAGCAGAATTTGTAGACGGTAAGCTGACCGCCGGATGGTACGCCAAACAGGTGAAACACAATCAGCAGGTGCGCTCAGAGCAGGCCAAAGACTTAAAAGAGCAGATTCGGGCAGCGCTGAATCGCCATCCCCTCTTTCAGGCAGCGGTGCGCCCCAAACGAATTCACAACCTGCTTTTTAGCCGCTATGAAGCCGGTATGTCCTATGGTCGCCATGCTGACAATGCCCTGATGGGCCAATGGCGATCGGACGTTTCTTTTACGCTGTTTTTAAGTTCGCCAGCGGCCTATGAAGGCGGAGAACTGGCGATCGAAGGGGCCGATGATGAGCAGTCATATAAGCTGCCCGCTGGTAGCGCCCTTTTTTACCCAGCCTCAACCCTACACCGCGTAGACCCGGTGACACAGGGAACGCGGCTGGTGGCAGTGGGCTGGGTGCAAAGCCTGGTGCGCGATCCGGCCAAGCGAGAGCTGCTGTTTGACTTAGATACGGTGCGGCGATCGCTGTTTGCCCGTGAGGGGAAAAGTGATGAGTTCGACCTGCTTTCTAAAAGCGTTGCCAATCTGCTGCGCCGCTGGGTTGAGTAGCTGCGATCGCGGCGTCAAAGCTGTCAGTTCGCCAATTCGGTTTTCCCTGGGTATGCTGGAAGCGATCTGTTTATATTTCCAGTTACAGTCAGCAGCGTATGGCGATTTCTCCTGCATCTGGGCGCAAACGCAAAAAAGCCAAGTCGTCTCCCCCCGCTGAAGCCTCTACGCTCAGTGCCAAAGAGCTGCGGGCGCAGCAGCGGCAGGCTAAGAAAGCTCGCGATGCGCTGATTGCCTATACGGTTGCGGCCTTTGCCGCCTGTGCTTTTGTCGGGCTGATTATTAGCCTAATTGTGGATCCTGTACTCGGCATAGGGGCTGGCTTTGGCCTCCTGTGCCTCAGCCTTTCCTTCCGCTATCCGCGGCTGGCCGTCTATGCTTTTGTCGCCTACATCCCCTTTTCAGGAACGGTGACGTACTCTCTAGGCGGCAGCTCGATTCTACAGCTTGCCAAGGATGCTTTTTATATTCCGGCGGCGATCGCGGTGCTGCAGTTCTGTCGGCGCAAAGGCGTACCTTTTCTCATCCCCAAGTCTCTCAGCGTAGCGCTGACGCTGTTACTCGTACTGACAACCATGACGCTGCTGTTCGTTAACGTGCCCCAGCAGTTCAGCGGCGGCGATCAGGCCATTCTAATCGGTATCTTGGGGCTGAAGACCCTAATTGGCTATTTGTTTGTCATTCCCTGCATTTACTATCTGCTGCGCAACCGGGAAGATCTCTACTTCATCTTGCGATTGCAGGTCGTCTTGATCTTGGTGGCCTGTTCCTTGGGCCTGGTGCAGTATTTCATGCTCAAAACCGGCATCTGTGTGGGGACCCAGGGGTCAGGAGCTGATTTATTTAAGGCTTCTTTGGAAGCTCGCTGCTTTGTAGGCGGATCGCTACTCTATACCCCCTCCCAGGGACAAATTCGCTTGCCGGGCACCTTCGTAGCTCCCTGGCAGTGGGGCTGGTTTCTGATTTCGGCAGCGTTCTTCAGCTTTGGGACGGCCTTTAGCGATCGCTCACCCCTTTGGCGCACCGTTGGCCTAGTCTCAATGGTGGCCGTCTTCATCATGGCGGTTTTATCAGGTCAGCGGATCGCACTGATGCTGGTTCCCACCACCGTGGTGATTCTGGCGTTTTTAACCGGACAGGTCGCCAACTTGAAACGCTTCGTGCCGGTTGGTATTGTCCTAGCCTTCATCCTGGTTTTTCTGGCAGTCCGGAACCCTGAAGTCCTGCAGGCACGAATAGAAAGCTTCCAGAGCCGCTGGAATGCCTCTCCGCCTCATCTGTTCATTCAGCAGCAGTTTGAGTGGGCAATGAAAGAACAAGAGGGCATTCTAGGCAGGGGAGTCGGGCGTGCTACCAACGCTGCCCGGATTTTTGGTGATGTAGAACTCATTGAAACCTATCATCCTAAAGTTTTCTTTGAGATTGGCTGGCTGGGCCTGTTTGCCCTGCTAGCGCTCTACACGGTCCTGACGGTTGCCACCTTTAGAGCCTATCGCTCAACGAAGGATAAAAACCTCAGGGGCTATGCCGCTTCTATGTGGGTCTTTGTCTTATTTATTAGCTATTTTCCTTACTACTATCCGCTAGATGTAGATCCGGTGAACGTTTACTACTGGCTAGCCGCGGGGATTGCCCTCAAAATTCCTGAAATTGACCAGCGCGAGCGACTGCAGGAGAGTCTCAAGGATCCAAATCGCAGCGGCAAAGCAGCCAAAAAACTCAAGTCCAAGAAGATGGCGGACTTTACTTAATCTGGCAAGGAGATTGCATTGTGACCAGCCCCCTGATTTCTGTAATTGTGCCGACTTACGGGCGAGAAGCGGTTCTCTGCTCCACGCTTAACAACGTACTCCAGCAGCAGTATGTGGCCTATGAAGTGATCGTAGTTGACCAGACGCGCCACCACGAACCGGAGACAGAGGCGCTGCTAACAGAACTAGCAGCAGCGGGTAAGATTCAGCTCTATCAGGTTAAATGGGCTAGCTTACCGGCAGCGCGTAACTATGCCCTAGAGCGGGCTGCAGGAGAAGTCATTCTGTTTATTGACGATGATGTAGAACTGCCGCCGGGTTATCTACAGGCCCACGCCCAGGTTTACGCCGCTCGACCTGACGTGGGCGCGGTAGCGGGCCGGGTTTTTGATCGGATGAAGCTAGCGGATGCCCGTCCCGATTTACAAATCGAAGACCTGCCGCCTCAGGCGATGGATCCAGGGATTGCCTGGTACTACATTGACTTAGTTCATACGGTTAAACCGCAGCAGGTTCTGACGGCGCGGGGCTGCAACATGTCGTTTCGGCGAGTGCTATTTGAGCGCCATCAGCTCCGCTTTGATGAGCGTTTTCGCGGCAGTGCCGTACGGGAGGAGTCTGACTTCTGCCTGCGCATTCGCAGAACCGGCTATAAAATTTGGTATGCTCCAGACGCCCATCTGGTTCACTTAGGCGAAGAAACGGGCGGCTGTCATGACATCAGTACGCGATCGCTAGCCTACCAGCTCACTTTTTATCACAACCACTTCTTAATGGCGCTGAAAAACCTAACGCCGCTGCAGGTGCTTCACCTAGCTGCTAGGCTATTTGACTGCCACGTCTTGGGCAATCCTCCCTGCAATAAGAGCGGTTCACCGATCAAAGTTATCAGCCGCTTTGGGTTTTACAGCTTAGGATTTCTAGATGCTGTGGGCACGCTACTAAAGACCCGCCACCGAGAGCGTGTCTATACTCAGCCCCATCCCATGCCCACAGGGCAACCGCCTCAAGCTCCCAAAGAGCTGGTTTGACCCTGTGATGCCGCTAGTCTATGCGTGAATCTATGAGAATTCTGGTTGCCAGTCATACCTATATTGTCGATCTCAACTGCGAAAAATTGAGGGCGCTGGCGGCGCTCTCTCCCACGGTAGAAGTGACCGTAGTCGTGCCGCGCCGCTGGCGACCGGGCGGCGTCCAAAATCGCCTGATTGAATCCCAACCTCAGCAAGAAGGGCGCTTTCGCATTGTGCCTGTCTCTAACTTCAGCGAAAACAATCAAGGTTTACTCTGCTTTGGCCTAGAGCTAATCACGCTGCTGCGGCAGTTTAAACCGCAGATTATTCAGGTAGAGCAAGGATCTAAGGCGATCGCCTATGCCCAGATGATCACCTTAAACAGGCTGCTGGGTCTCCAAGCCAAAAACGTCTTTTTTACCTGGTGGAATCTGCCCTATGAGCTGAAGTTTCCGGTATCGCTGCTGGAACGCTACACCCTACGGCAGACCGACGGCGTGATCGTAGGCAATCAGGATGGGGCAGATATTCTGCGGCAGCGCGGCTACGATGGCCCGATGCAGGTGATGCCGCAGCTCGGCGTAGATCAGCAGCTATTTCAGCCCCAGCCGCAGCCAGAATTAGCTCAGTCCCTGGGGATTAACCCAGAGACTGAA
>JAAHIC010000125.1 GCA_010671965.1 Leptolyngbya sp. SIO4C5 | reverse complement strand
CTTGATTAGGGTCTGCAGCCAGGAACTGCGTACCCTAATCAAGTACCCTCCGGCTAAGGTGCTGAAGTTAGGGAAGTATCTGCTGCCCCTTCCTCAATCCTGGCGACGCTGGCTACTCGAGGGTGCCAAAGCACGACTGAAGCGCTTGAATACCGAACAAAAGCCCCGTCCGGCTCTAAATGCTCATCTTGAGCACCGTCTGAGGCAGGAATTTGAACCAGAGGTGTCACAACTGGCTGAACTCATTGGGCAAGATCTGAGCCGCTGGGGCAGTAAATGAATAAATATTAAAAGCATTTTTTGTATAACTTGTTACAGAAAAATTTTGTATAATGAATAAAGAAATCGTTTCGGTCTACTTAAATCGCCTCAGCACTTAGGAGGGCAAATCAATGTCTGCTCAAGAACAAGCTCGCGCCTTAATGAATCGCCACCATCACCAGATCAAGCAGCGTCAACAGTCGATGCTAGGTCGCATTAGCAGCGAAATTGGAATGCCAGCCGAAGCCGCCGAGCACTGGACAGCTATTCAGGGCAAGCCCAGCGCCGCCGCTCAGCAAGCTTATGACCGGAGTCATGCTGCCTTCAGCTAAGGGGTTTCAGCCCAGCACCGCTAACAAATTTTTGAAATAATAATTTTTGGACCTCAGGAGGCGCATAACTTATGTGCCTCCTGTTTTTTGCCTAAATGCCGTCAAGGAGCTTCTTCTCCTTCATCAGGCGTTTGCGGCAGTGGGTCAGTGGGTAGAGGCGTTGTCGGAACCTGCGAAGGAGTTTCAAACCCTGGGGCGGGCAACGATTCTAACGGTGCCTGCGGCGTGCCGTTGTTGAGCAAGTCATCTAGATTGCCGTTATTAAGCAAGTCATCAAGGTTGTCTAAGTCCTGACTTTCTGGCTGGAGCTGATCTAACCCTGCGGGCAGGGTAGCTAGTGCCACGCGATCGCCACCTACCGAGCGTAGCAGGTCGAGTACTTGAATCACGTCGGCGTAACGAGCATTGCGGGCCGCGTACAGCACAATTAGTCCCTGCGGCGCAGCTTCCTGCTGCTGTACCAAAATGTCGTAGAGCAAATTGAGGCTGACGGGCTGCTGATCGACATAAACCTGACCGTTACCGTCAACGCTGACATAGAGGCGATCGAAGTCTGCCGCGTCAAGTCCCTGGGCTGGTAAAGGACTGCCTGTTTGGGCCGCAGGTAAATCTAGGCTGATTGCTTGCTGCCGGGTTAACCCCACTGCCGCCAAAATGAAGAATGTCAGAATACAGAAAATGACATCAATCAGCGGAATAATCTCAATGCGAACTTCTTCGTTGGGAGCAGAATCAATGTCGAGCTTCATAAATGACTATGGGAGATAGGCGTTGGGCGTTGGATCCTTAGAAGTTATCGGCGGGCGGTCGCTTTTCTGTCTTGGGTTCTGGCTTGAGCGGGGTTGGTGGCGGCGGTGGCGGCATTTCAGTATTCAACGGTGCACTCAAGCTACTAGGCTTGCCGTCTGTGGCGGCGTAAGCTTGGCGATAAAGTAGTTCTAGCTCGCTGCCTGACTGGCGAAAGACTTTAGCCTGACCCAGCACGAAGCCCTGAAACAGCCGGAAAAAAGCCAGGCTGACAATAGCAATTACCAAGCCCGCAGCGGTACTGATCAGGGCTTCACCAATGCCTAAAGCTGTCTCCGCTGTTGCGTCTCCGCCCAAGTCACTCAGGCGAATTGATCCTAAAGAGTTAATCAAACCTACAACCGTGCCCAACAAACCTAACAGCGGTGCTAGGGCAATTACAGCTTCTAGAACTTTTTCACCACGGCGCATTGTGGCTAATTCTTCGTTAGCTGAGGTTTCTAGGGCTAGGCGGAACACTTCCGGATCGGGATTTAATAGCTTCAGGGCAGCGTAGAGAAAACGCCCCATCGGTAAATTACCGGCTCGCTGAGCGATGTGAGTTGCGGCAGTCCATTCGCGGCGAGCCGCCTCTAAAACGCGGCCTGCCACCTCCCGCTCACGGGTCAAAATCTTGGACCAAAACCAAATTCGCTCAATAATTGTGCCTAGAGCCAGAATTGACAGAAACAGCAGCGGCCACATGGCAATGCCGCCCTGCGCAAAAATCTCAGCTATATTCACAAGGGCCTCCTAACACCGTATCGCCTCAGTATAGGCATAGATGACATCACTTAATCTATCTGTCCTACGTCAGACACCGCATCGCCCTACTAAAAGCGTGCGAATTCATAGTATCTCGTATTGTTCTGCTCAGGACGATCGCCCCTATCCTGCCGCTAACATATCCAGCATGACGCTGGCAGCGCGATCGCAGACGCCCGGTTCCCCTAGACTCTGACGTACGCTCTGATAGTCTGCCAGCATTTGCGATCGCCTCGCTTCCTCTCGCAGCAGCGGCAGAGCCGCCGCCACGACTGCCTCAGGTGTTGCCTGCTGCTGCAGCAGTTCAGGCACCACCGAGCGCATTTCAACCAGGTTGACCGGCGAGATAAAGGGAGCGGAAAATTTCAGCAAATGCTGGGCAATCCAGGCGGTGACTGGGTTAAGACGGTACAGTACCACCTGTGGCACGTTCATCAGGGCAATCTCTAAGTTGACGGTGCCAGACTTGGTGATGGCTAAATCCGAGGCGGCGATCGCGGTCTGACTCTCGGCAGTGATTCTAATATTGGATAGCAGGTACGGCGCGATCGCCTGTCGAATCATTTGCTGAAACTGCGGCAGCGAGGCCGGAATTAAAAATTTCACAGCGGGCAGCTTTGCCTGAATTTGCTGGGCCGCTTCTAACATGACGGGCAGCAAATATCGCAGTTCCTGCTTCCTAGAGGCGGGCAGCAGCGTAATCACAGTATCTTCTGCGTTGAGCTGTAGCGTAGCTCTCGCCTGCTGGCGATCGGGCGCCTGAGCCATGCGATCGATCAGGGGATGACCCACCCAGGTAACATCGCCGCCATAGCGCTGATAGAACTTAGCCTCGGCGGGAAAAATTGCCAGCAGGCGATCGCACACCGCGAGAATGCGACGGGTATCTCGCTCTAGAAAAGCACCCCAAACCCACTGCTGCGGCGCAATGTAGTAAACAATCGGCAGCTTGGGTAAGCTTTCACGCAGATAGCTGCCAATGGCCAGGTTTGGCCCCATGTAGTCAATGAGGATGGCTAAGTCAGGCGGATGATTGCGCAAATACTGCTTCACCCGTCCCTGCAGCCGCAACGTGGGAATTAGGTAAGGCCAGGATTCAAAAATGCCGACGGCACCAATAGCGCTGGTGTTGCCTAGCAAAGTAGCCCCGGCTGCGGCCATGCGATCGCCCCCAGTGGCAACAACCTCTAGCGCCCAACCGCGATTAGCCGCCTGCCGCTTGAGGGCTGCAATCAGCAGCGCCCCCTGCAAATCACCCGAAACTTCTCCCGTGCTGATAAAAATTTTCAGCTTTAGCCCAGGCGGTAAAATCGACGGCGACTGGGTTGACGTATTCACCCGACACACCTCACTCATGCTAATTAAAAAAACGGCAGTCGCCTTACTTATTTCCGGGGATAGGGCCGCGCCGTCCAGGCTGCTGAGAAGCCTGCAAGAACTGCTGTAGATGCTGTACGTAACTGTTGTGGTTCAGCGCCTCTAGCCGGGACAAAGCTTCGTTGAGTGGCAGTTTAGAGCGATAAATTAGGCGAAAAGCCTGCTTTAGTTCCCGGTATCGCTGGCCCTGGTCAATCTCAGCCAGTCCTGCCCGCTGCAGCCCAATTTGGTTGAGGGCACGTACCCGTGACGGATTGCCCTCGACAATCATGTAGGGAGGGACATCGCGATCGATGCGGCTCATGCCACCAATCATTGAATGCTGGCCGATATGGACAAACTGATGGACACCCACCAGGCCGCTCAGCCGGGCATTTGACTCAATATAAATATGTCCGGCTAGGGCTACCGAATTAGCAATAATCACCTGGTCGGCAATCAGGCAGTTATGGGCCACATGGGCATAAGCCATGAGCAGATTATTGTTGCCGATGCGCGTTTCTTCACCAAAGCGAGTGGGGCGATTGATGGTAACGTATTCTCGAATTGAGTTGTTATCCCCGATTTTGACCAGGCTTAGCGAACCGTCATATTTAAGATCCTGCGGCTCTAAACCAATAGCGGCCCCCGGAAAAATCTGATTGTGCGCCCCAATTTCCGTATGCCCTTCCAAAATAACGTGGGAACCAATTACGGTTTCTGGTCCCACCGAAACCTTCTCGCCGATGACGGCATAGGGACCGACCTTAACGCTGGGGTGAAGCTCAGCGTGAGGGTGAACAACGGCAGTAGGATGAATCAGCGTATTCAAAGAAATGCCTCCGGCAGCCAGCGCATCAGATGCCCGTGGGCGATCGATTCATAACGGTCAAACATGTCACTAATCCACCACGGAAAACATCAGTTCTCCGCCTGCAACTAGCTGTCCGTCTACCTCAGCTTTGGCCTGCATTTTACCAAAGCGCATTCGCTTGACTGAGAGCAGTTCAACCGTCATCACTAGCTGATCACCCGGCACAACCGGACGGCGAAAGCGCACTTTATCAATACCCGCAAACATGCAAAGCCCAGTAACGCCGGGCATTTGGGTCAAGACGATGCCGCCCACCTGGGCCATCGCCTCCACAATCAGAACGCCAGGCATAATTGGCCGACCGGGAAAATGGCCCTGAAAGTGCGGTTCATTGAAAGTGACATTTTTAATGCCGACAGCCTGTTTACCTGGAATATAGTCAATAATGCGATCGACTAAGGCAAAAGGATAGCGATGGGGGAGTAGCTGCTGAATCTCCTCCAGTGTGAAAGTCGTCTGAACAGCGGCCTCTTCCAGCGTGTCTGACACTTCAGTTGAGGTCGCATGATTCGTAGCGTTTGCGTTAGTCAAGATAGACATTGGTTGACTTCAACAGAGCAAAATATGGGGACAAAGTTCCCTAAGAACTTTTAAGATTCTCCCATTTGAGCGTCATCCTTGCTAGTCACCCATTGAGAGGAAAGTTTAGCCGCTAGCTGTACGTGAAGCTGATGACTAGCTTTGTAAGCCACGATGTGGGCATTGGGCCAGCAGCCCAGCAGGCTTAAATCGCCTAGCAGATCAAGCAGCTTATGACGGGCAGGCTCATTTTCAAACCGCAGCGGTGGATTTAGCCAGCCTGAGCGATCGCAGACCAGAGCATTTTCTAAGCTGCCACCTTTAATCAGCCCCTGACCGCGCAAATAGTCAATTTGGTGAGCGAGGCCAAAGGTGCGAGCGGGCGCAATCTCGGTAGTAAAGTCTCCTGTGCGAGGCGACCAGCTATGCCACTGATTGCCGATGGCGCTGGACTCGAAGTCAATGCCATAGGTAAAGCGGGGCACCGGGGCGGGCACGGCGCTGACAAAGGCATCTGCTTTTTGGACATGTACTGGGGCTGACAGCGATCGCGTTAAGCAAGGTTCTGCTTGGGAGACGACGCCTGCTGCCGCGATCGCCTCTGCCCAAACCCGCGCTGAACCATCTAACAAGGGCAGTTCTGGGCCATCGATCTCAATCCGGGCATTGTCAACGCCCATGGCTGCCAGCGCTGCCAGCAAATGCTCTACAGTTCGTACAGTGGCATTTCCCTGGGCCAGTTCGGTAGACAGCGTAGTTTGACAGACTGCCGCGACGGCTGCCGGAATCTGGACGTCCGATAAATCTGTGCGAATAAAGTATCGGCCCGTCTGAGGCGGAGCGGGCAGGACCCGTACCTGAGCTATCTGCCCAGAATGGAGTCCTACCCCCGATCGCTCAAACCCCGCCGCTAAAGTCTGCTGATGTCGGCTTTGTGTCACTGCGGCAGGCTTGAGCGGACTCGTGGACTGACTCATTAGAAACGTTCTCCAATGCCGAAGTGCAGGCGGCCATCCCCCTGATCGTTGAAGCCGTAGTCTATACGAATGGGGCCAAAAGGCGTTTGAATTCGCACCCCTGCGCCATAGCCAAAGCCATCGCCGGGCTTATCGCGCACCGGGCCGGGCGCCCCGGGTACGGCGTCACCGCTGCCTAAATCGGTGGCATAGTCTAAGAAGACGGCCCCTCCCAGGAAAGAAAAGAGCGGAAAGCGGTATTCAGCAGTTGCCTGGATATAGCTACGAC
The DNA here is from genome assembly GCA_010671965.1 of Leptolyngbya sp. SIO4C5. Classification (GTDB taxonomy): domain Bacteria; phylum Cyanobacteriota; class Cyanobacteriia; order Phormidesmidales; family Phormidesmidaceae; genus Sphaerothrix; species Sphaerothrix gracilis. The sequence continues at coordinate 2,999 of JAAHIC010000125.1, read as the reverse complement.
CACTGGCGACCTCTCCTTCATCATAGCCGCGCACTGAGTTAGTGCCGCCCAAAGCAAAAGCTTCATAAGGTGGCAAATCACCTAAAACATGACCGCCCTGAATATTAAACGCTAACGCCTGCGGGCCTTCTCCAATGCGGAGGAAATTGACCGGAACATACTGACTGTAGCTACCGCGCAGACGATTTAAGAAAATGCTGCCTGAACCCAGCGGAATCGACTGCTCCGTTCCCAACCGCAGCAGACTGCCCCCGGTCGGATTAAAGGGATCGTTGCGGCGATCGCGCACAACGCCAAACTGAACTGTCCACAGATCGTCCGAACCATCGTCACTGATGGTCAGCGGATTTCCCAGAGCATCAAAGGCTTGGGTGTCTCCATCTGCGTCCTGAGTAGTCACTCTCTGAATTTGAGTGCCTAAGGAAGCCCGCCAGCCATTGCTGAGAGGGCGGCTGAAGCTGATGCCGCCGCCTAGGCGACCCACCCGAACATTGTCGCCATTGGGCAGATCTACGTCAGTTTGACCATTGTCAAAGACCAGGGAAGTGGCCCGACGGGCAAAGGCATTGACCGTATAGGAAGTGCGGAAGGGATCGCCCGCAATCCAGGGATCGGTAAAGCTGATATCAAACAGCAAATCGCGGAAGCTGAGCTGAGCTTCGGCGGCTAGCTTCTGGTTGTTGCCGCCAAAGTTGTCCTGACGATAGCTGACAGTACCAAAAAGATCGCCCGTAAAGTTGAAGCCTAGACCCGCTGCGATCGAGCCGGTGCTGCGCTCCGTCACGTTGACCACTACGTCTACCTGGCGTGGATCTTCGTCACCCGGCTCCAGCGAAAGCCGTACATCTTCAAAAATACCCAGTCTAAAGACCCGCTCTAAGTCACGCTGAATTTCCTGCTGCTGGAACACTTCGCCCGATTCAGCCTGAAATTCACGGGTGATGATGAAGTCACGGGTATAGCCATCAATCGGATTGCCGTCTTCATCAACGGACTCTCCCTCGGAGGTCAGAAAGCGAACTTCAATATCTTCAATCACGCCTTCGGCTACAATCAGGGTCACAACGCCGTCCGGCGAAACCTGCGGCGCAGCCGTCACCTGGGCCAGCACATAGCCGTTTTCCTGATACCACTCGTTCAGATCGAGGATGCTATTTTGAAATTCCAGCAGGTTGATGATGCGGCCATACTGGTCGGAGAAAATTTCATCGACTACCTCTTCCGGTAAGACCTGATTATTGCGTACCTGTACGTCCTGCAATATTGGGTTAGGCTGCACCAGAAAGGTCACGCGAACGCCTAAAGGCGTATCTTCAGGAATGGCCTGGACATCAGCGAAATAACCCGTGGCAAAAATGTCGTTGATGTCGCGCTGCAGCTGCGTCCGGGTTGTGGTTTGGCCGGCGCGGGTTTCCACTGCCGCATACACCTTGTCTTCCAAGGTTTCCCCATCGGTCAGAGGCTCGTCTAGAGAGATGAGGGTACCGCGCGGATCTTGACCTTCAACGGCGACTTCAGCCACCAGCACTCTGGGTTCGGGGGCAGCTTGCTCTTCAGCAGGCGGCGGCGATACGGGTTCGGTCGTTTCCGGCGGAATAGGCAGTTCGTCTACATCCGCTGGTAAGTCATCGTCAGCGTCTTCTTCGGCTTCAATTTCAGGAAGATCGGGGGAAGCGGGCTGAGCTGGAATAGTTAGCTCATCATCTGCCTCATCCTCGATCGTAGGAAATTGGGTTTCTTCGGGAGCCGGCAGATCTTCTACGTCTGGTGCTGCGGGCGACGACTCAACCGTGTTGTTATCAATTTCCGTCTCAGTTTCCGGCAGATCTATCTCAGGCTCGCTGGACGGATCGGTTTCTGGCACAGAGAGATCTTCAATCTCGGCGGGGGCTTCGTCAGCCGGTAATTCGTCAGTTACCTGAGCGATCGCCGGCTGCGCCGCGCTAAAGCGAGGAATAACTGTCGGTTCGTCTACACTCTCAGGCTGTAAGACTCCAGGGGAAGCAAAATCAGAGGCGACAAGCTCCGCTGCAGCAAGCTTATCTTTGGGCTGGTGCAGCACTTGAGCTTGAGCGCGATCGCTCAAGCCCACTGCTGTTGAAACCGTAAAAACCGCTAGAAGGGCTGGAGATAAACGCATTTCAGTTACTCGACTTAAAAAACTCCACACACCGCAGCTCTCCTGAATTTAGGAGAGCACACCAATATTGACTTAACTATAAAGTTCTCAGCAATCGGACAAATTCTACCGCACTCCCTGAAGCTAAAACTTAGATGACTGTGCCACTACTCTGGCTAGCACTGTTTGATAGGCTGTTTCCACGTCACCTAAATCTTGGCGAAAGCGATCTTTATCCATGATTCGGCGGCGGGTATCTGCTTCAGCCTGGTTCCACAGACGGCAGGTATCGGGACTAATCTCATCAGCTAGGAGTAAAGCTTGCTGCGGGTCTAAGCCAAACTCCAGCTTGAAGTCCACCAGGATAATCTCACACTGCTGAAAGAAGTCCTGCAGGATGCGATTGATCTGCAGGGCTAGCCGCGTGAGCTGGTCGATCTGTTCTGGCGTGGCTAGATTGAGCAGTCGCAGGCGATCGCGGGTCAGCAGCGGATCGCCTAAGTCATCATTCTTGTAGTAGAACTCGACCAGCGGCGGTTCGAGGACAGTGCCCAGCGCTAAGCCTGTTTCGCGGCAAAGACTCCCTGCGGCGATGTTGCGAACGACCACTTCCAGCGGCAGAATTTTGACGGCCTTGACCCGCATATCGCGATCGCTGGGGGTATCAATCCAGTGGGTAGCAATGCCGTTGGCTTCTAGCAGCTGAAACAGATGGGTTGAAATAGCGCAGTTCATCCGGCCTTTGTCGGCAATGGTGCCTCGCTTTTGGGCATTAAAGGCGGTGGCATCATCTTTGAAATGGGAGATTAGCACCTGATCATCCTCCGTGGCATAGAGGATTTTGGCTTTGCCCTCGTAGAGCTTTTGGGTCGTTTTCATA
>JAAHIC010000124.1 GCA_010671965.1 Leptolyngbya sp. SIO4C5 | reverse complement strand
ATATCAGCAGGTAAAAACAGATTTACAAAATTACCAGCTCACCTAAATTTTTTCTAAAAGATATCTGCTTATAAATGCTGAAATTGCCTGAGTGAGCGCAGATGCGACGTTTCAGCAATGCGACAGGCAAGCGATTTTAGTTCGTGGAAATTATTAATAAACGTCAACAAATGACAAACAGAAACCTGCCTACATTGCTTAAAGATTAGCAATGTCTCAACTAGAACTTTACTGAAGTTTTAATCAGCCAATTCTAGATTAAACGTTCAGTAAACGCGGGAACCTGAAATTCGCTGTTCTCTCAAGATTAGCGCTACTCTTCTAGTGGAAATCACTAGTGCGTGTAACAAAAAACAAATCTATTTGGTGTTAAACACCTATCCCTAAGCTGCGGATTCTGCTCTTGGCAGGCTTAGTAGAACTCGAAAAGTCAGAGCCGGAGGACTCTCAAAGACACCCCAGGCATAAATTAGCTCTCCCTCAAACGAGGTCAGAGTTACCCCTGCCAAAAAATCGCTTCTGCCTTTCAGGGAAAAGAGTTAACTGAACCCATCTACCCAAAAGCCTCTCAGGAACTATGAGAAAAACTGCTATGGGCTTTGACACAATTGCAATCAGCTTCATGTCCAGAGCTAATAGGTTTCACGTCGTCAAAGCTCTGAGACCTCACCAGTGGACTAAAAATCTGGTTGTGTTCGCTGCTCCATTATTTGACTTCAGTTTTGGCGGGTCATCTATCTTAAGGAGTAGTTTAGCCTTTGCCCTGTTTTGTTGTCTTTCCAGCAGCTTCTACCTGATCAATGATGTTGCTGATGTTGAGTCCGATCGGCGGCATCCGATTAAATGCCAGCGGCCAATTGCATCTGGACTCGTAAGCGTGCCGTTTGCGATCGCGATGGCCGTCGTTTTAATGGCAGGCAGTCTAATTATCGGCTGGGCGACAGCTCCCCTGCTCGGCGCTATTCTACTGGGCTATGCGCTGGTGCAGGTCGTCTACAATCTCAAAGTTAAGCACTCACCCATTCTAGATATTGTGGCGATCGCAACTGGCTTTGTGCTGCGAGCCTGCGCGGGCGGCGCTGCCAACAATATTGATCTCTCCCCCTGGTTTTTGCTTTGTACCGCAATGCTGGCGCTGTTTCTAGGCATTGAGAAGCGTAAGGCCGAGCGCCGCCTGTTTGAAAGCGGCAGCACTCAGAGAACCCGCCGCGTACTCAAGCACTACTCCCTAGACCTGCTCAACCGTATGGAAAGCATGGTGACCACTGGAGCCGTCATGAGCTACGCCCTTTGGAGTTCTGGCCCTGCGGTCAACGGCGCTTCTACCCCCTGGATGCTGCTGACGCTGCCGTTTGTGCTGTATGGCATTTTTCGCTATCAGCTACTCAGCGATCCAAGCGGGGCGCTTTTAGAATGCGATCGCCCCTGCAACCGCGAGCGCACCGAGCGGCCTGAAGAAATTTTGCTAAGCGATGGTCCGATTCTAGGCACCGTTGCTGGCTGGGTATTGACTAGCCTGATTATTCTCACTGCCCATCAGTACGGCTGGATTCAATAAGGCAGCTGCCAACTAACTTTGACCGCGTTTCAACTAACTATCATCCTTGTGGGAAACTCTACCAGAACATGCTGACGCTACAAGAAGCCGTCTCCTTAGACGTTAAACAGGCTAAAGAACTCTATAAAAAACACCTCAATCCTGGCCTCATGGAGATTTACGAACTCCTAGGCGTCAGCGAAATGGATATTGACTCTGCCGAAGGCATTGAAATTCATCTGCGCGATGGCCGCACAATTTTAGATTTTTCCGCTTCGATTGGCGTCTTGGGGCTAGGCCACAACCATCCCCGCATCCTCGCCGCCGAACAGCTTTGCCATCAGAAAAAGCTCATCGATGCAATTAAGGTCGCGCCGCAGAAGCTACAGGCTGCTTTGGCCCATAACCTGGCTCAGCTACTGCCCGATCCGCTAGAACTCTGCTTTCTCACCGTTTCTGGGGCTGAAGCCGTAGAAGCGGCGATGAAGCTCTGCGAACGGGCCCAAGGCCCTGACAAAACTAAGTTTATTTCAGCCACAGGTTCCTTTCACGGCAAGACCCACGGCTCGCTCTCTGTGACCAACAGCGGCGGGTTTCAGAGAGGCTTCCTGATGGGAATTCCCCCAGAGAATCGAATTGAGGTTCCCTATGGCGATCTGGAAGCGCTAGAAAAAGCGATTCGAGCTGAGGAAACCAGCTTAGGCGATAATGCCGTCATCGCCATCATCCTGGAAGCTTTTCAAGGTCAGGGGTTAGCCACACCGCCACCGGGCTATCTCAAAGGCGTGGTCACGCTCGCCAAAGAATACGACATCCTGACTATTTTTGACGAAGTCAAAGTCAGCATGGGCCGCACCGGCACCTTCTGCGCCTTTCAGATTGAAGATGTCGTGCCGGATGTCGTGACCATTTCCAAATCTCTGGGGGGAGGCAAGCGGGCCGTTGGCGCGATGGTGACCAGTCAAAGCTTGCATAAAAAAGCCTATGCCAAGCGCAAAGATAGCTCCCTGCATACCACGACCTTCGGCGGTTTGGGAGAATCCTGTGCGGTAGCGATCGAAGCGCTGAATGTCCTAGTCGAAGACAACTTAATTCAAGCGGCGAGAGAAAAAGGTGACTATCTGCGGGGCAGACTCTTAGAACTGCAGGCTAAACATCCCGGCCAAATTACTGAACTGCTCGGCCGAGGTTTACTGCAGGGCGTGCGCTTCTCGTTCAGTCACGGCTATCTCAATCTGCTGGATTCGGTCATGATGGCGAGCCTAGTCCGCTATCTCTACGAAAAGCACGACATCATCGCCCATTTCTCCGCCTCCGATCCAGACATTCTGCATATCATGCCGCCCCTGATTGTGGAACAAGCGCATCTCGATCGCCTAGTGGCAGCCCTAGATGACATCCTCACTCAAGGACTCGTCAAAGTCGTTGGCAGCTTTGTCAAAAATAACCTGCTGCCCTAGCCAAGTTTTTGTGCGGTGGCGAGACCCTATACAGAGCGTCTCGACCACGCCAGTTTGCAACTATTTCTAAACGTTAATTGCGTTGCTGATAACTAATCGATTGAGGAGATTAGCAGGGTGACTCAGTCTTTACCCGTCGTTGAGCGTAACCTATCGGGCTGGGGCCGCTGTCCGGTCGTGAAAAGCTACGTCCATTCTTTGCGGGCTGCCTCGGCGGTACCGGACGTAGTTCGCACTAGTCAAAATTGGCCTGTTTTAGGCAGAGGGGCCGGGCGTAGCTATGGTGACGCTGCTCTCAATTCCCAGGGATACACGCTTTCAAGTCAGCCGCTGGATCAGATTTTGGCATTCAATCCTGAGACCGGGATTTTGCGCTGTCAGGCCGGGGTCACATTTGCGCAGATTAATCGAACATTTGTGCCTCAAGGCTGGTTTCCCGCCGTAACGCCGGGTACCCAGTTCCCGACGATGGGGGGAGCGGTTGCCTTTGACGTACACGGCAAAAATCATCATCGGGACGGCTCATTTTCCCAGCACTTGTGCAGTCTCAAGCTGGTTTTGCCCTCTGGTGAGACTGCTTATTGTTCACGCCACGAAAATAGTGATTTGTTTTGGGCCACTGTCGGCGGTATGGGGCTAACAGGCATCATCACCGAGGTGGAGCTAACCCTGCATCCAATTGAAACGGCCTATATTCAGAGCTATCGGGTCAAGGCCCGCAACCTAGATGAGGCGATCGCCCTGTTTGCAGCCCACGAAAGTCAGTATCAGTATTCAGTCGCTTGGCTAGACTGCTTAGCCACAGGTCAGTCTCTAGGCCGCAGCGTTCTCACCTTCGGCAACCACGCTGGTTTGAATGATTTATCCCCCGCGCAGCGGGCTAAGCCGCTGCAGGTTCAGCCCAAGCAACGTTTGCGCATTCCGTTCGACCTGCCCGCTAGCCTGCTGAATCGGTTCACCGTCGGCGGCTTCAACACGCTCTACTACCACCTACAGCCCAACCATCCCAAACGCTCAGTCGTGGACTACGAGAGCTTTTTCTATCCCTTAGACACGCTATGGGACTGGAATCGGCTCTACGGTCGGCGGGGCTTTATTCAATATCAGTTTGTGGTGCCACCGGCAACGAGCAGAGCCGCGATCGCCCAAATTTTGCAGCTCTTCAGCCAAAAGGGCTGGGGCTCTTTTTTAACCGTTCTGAAAAAGTTAGGTCCGGAAACGGGCTGGCTGTCATTCCCCATGCCGGGTTACACCCTAGCCCTGGATATCCCGGTGCGCCGGGGACTGTGGCGCTTTCTAGAGCAAATTGATCAGGTCGTGATTCAGCATGGCGGGCGGGTCTATTTAGCTAAAGATGCTCGCCTAGGCCCAGAGGCTTTTCGCGCCATGTATCCCAACTGGTCACAGTGGAGCAAGGTAAAAGCCGCAGTCGATCCGACCCAGCGCTTCTCTTCTGAACTTTCCCGTCGCCTGAAGATTGGACAAAGATACCTATGAGCCAGCTTGCTTCCCATTCTGCCAAAACCGTCATCGCTGCCTTTGATTTTGACGGCACGCTAACTTACGGCGACTCGTTCTTTCCCTTCCTCAAATCGGCGGTGGGGCCAGTGCGCTTTTATCTAGGACTGGTGATTTTGAGTCCGCTGCTGCTGGGTTACGGGCTGAAGCTGCTGCCAAACTGGTGGGTAAAGCAGGCCGTTCTGCGCTACTTCTTCAGCGGCTGGTCGCCCGAACAACTACAGCAGGCCGCCGATAAGTTTGCGGCGCAGAAACTACCCAGTCTTCTGCGTTCAGAAGCCATGCAGCGCCTAGCCTGGCACCAGCAACAGGGACATCGGCTGATTTTAGTCAGCGCTTCTTTGGAAGCCTATCTGCGTCCCTGGGCCAAAAGTATGGCTTTCGATCAGGTGATTGGCACCCGGTTAGAAACGCGCAGTGACAGGCTGACTGGCCGCATTCAGGGTAAGAACTGCTACGGGCCGGAGAAGGTGCGACGGCTGAAAGCGGCCATTGACAATCTCGAAGATTATGTCCTTTATGCCTACGGAGATTCTAAAGGCGATCGCGAACTTTTAGCGATCGCCCAGTCTCCCCACTATCGCTCTTTTGGTGCGATCGCTGAGGACAAGCCTGCGAGCCAGCGCTGGCAGAAACTCGTAGGGCCGATGGTGGCGGCAGTTGTGCTTTATGCAGCGATTGTGCTGTGGAGCGGCAGCGAGCAGTTTTTAGCTGCCCTGCAGCAGCTCCCTGGCTGGCTAATTCCAGCAGCTTTGGGAATTGTGCTGGTTGGTTTTTACTTCCGCTTCTTACGCTGGCAGGGCTACTTGCGCAATATGGGCTACCGTGTGCCCTGGCAGGGGAGCTGTCGCATCTTTTTTGCGGGCTTTGCCCTGTCGGCCTCGCCCGGACGGGCCGGAGAATCTATTCGCTCGCTAATGTTAAAACGGCGCTACCAGGTTCCGGTTGCACCGACTTTGGCTGGACTCCTGTGCGAACGGCTCACTGATCTATTTGCAGTTTTTCTACTCATCAGCTTTGCCGTTCTGACAATAGTGCCGCAGCGGTGGTCAGTAGTGGCTTTCGCGCTGATTTTAATAGGGGTTTTGCTGCTGCTGCAGCGCCCACGACTGCTCAAGCATCTACTCAGACTGGGTAATCGCTGGCGACGATTGCAGCCTATTATTTGCCGCCTGGAATCGCTGCTTGACAGTACCCGCCAGCTCCTCAAACCCAGAACACTGCTGCTGGGAATCGGGCTTGGCGCTCTGTCTTGGATCTTTGAAGGGATTGCTCTTTATCTTATTTTTCATTTTCTGGGTGCTGACGAAATTAGTGTCTATCAGGCCGTGATGATTTTAGCCGCCTCGGATTTAATCGGAGCACTGTCACTCATGCCCGGCGGCATTGGGGGCGCAGAAGTCACCATTGTCGGCTTATCAATACTCTACGGCGCTAGCCAGCCTGTAGCCATTACGGCCATGTTCCTAATCCGGTTTATTACCCTGTGGTTCGGTGTCTGGCTAGGCATTTTAGCGTTTCTGCTAGAGCAGCGGCGGCCTCAACCAGCAGTCTGGGCCGAGCGGTTTATAGGTCAAGAAGATCCCTTAGTAGGGAAGTAACTTATCATGCAAGCGTCTACCTCAGATTCACCAGCCAAACGGCACAGCGGTCTTAAAGACTTTCAGTCCCGCATTCTAACGAAACCCCTAGGACAGACCCTTCTCGTTGCCTTAGTCATTGCTTTACTGGCAGCAGGCTGTAGCTACATAGGACTGCAGCTCATTGACCCAGCAGTATGGGATTTTCAAGCGACAAACACGTGGTTTGAGGCCGATCTCTCGCGTGTTTTTCAAAACATGACCGATCACAACAGCGATCACCAGCGGACTCAGGTACATCCGCTATTCTCTCTAATTGCTTTTCCGCCGACCTATTTGCTGGGTCGCTTCTTCGGCCTTGAAGCTCAGACTGCGGTTGGCCTAGTAATTGCCTGCGTTGCCGCGTTCTGGGCCGCCGGTTTGTTCAGCCTGCTGCGGCTCGTGGGCTGCCGTAATTTAGATGCTGTCCTATTCACTTTGCTCGGTGGCGTGAGCGCAGCAGCGATGTTTTGGTTTGTGGTGCCTGATACCTATCCTTTTAGCTCACTGACCATTGTGATGGGTCTGTTGTTTGCTGCCGTAGCAGAATACCGACCGCTACCGGCTTACAGCTATGTTGTCGTCAGCGCTATCACGCTCAGCGTCACGGTTACCAACTGGATGGTAGGCATTTTGACAACTCTGGCCCACCATCGGCTACGGCGTACGGTTCAGCTTTCGGTTAATGCCTTCTTTCTAGTGACCCTGGTGTGGGGCGTCCAGAAGTTTTTGTTTTCCAGTGCTGAGTTCTTTTTGGGGAGCCGGGAGGAACAAAAATACGTAGCGATGGCCTCTTCCGGAGGGCCTTGGCGGGTTTGGCAGTCTTTCATCGCCCACACGCTGGTGATGCCTGAAATTCAGCTAAGAGAAAACATCAGCAGTTACTTCAATCGCCCTGACTGGCCGACCATGACAACGCAGATGTCGCTGCCGGGATCCGCTAGCCTGTGGGGAGCGATCGCAGTGGGTCTTTGGCTGGCCCTGCTGGGGCTGGGGCTGTGGAGCCTTTTCAGCCTCCGAACCCTGCCCAAGTTTCGTTGGATCCTTGGCTCGACTCTGGTAGGCCAGCTCCTATTGCATAGCGTCTACGGCAATGAAACATTTCTGTACTCGCTTAACTTCTTACCGCTGTTTTTAGTTTTAGTGGCTCTCAGCACCCTGACTAGGGCACGTCGCATGGCTTTAGGCTTGGCTTTGGCACTAATCGTCACTGCCGGAATCAACAATGCGGGTCAGTTTCAGCAAGTACGTGCTCTTATTGCGACTCATGGTTCTCCGCGCCATCAGATGCAGGCTCAGATGCAGCAGCGACCGAGTGATCCCTGGCCGCGTGGCATCGGCCATGTGATCTTAGCGACCCCTGGAAGTTTAGAGCAGGATAAGTCATATCACGAGCCGGGGGGCAGCTTTAGCCCATCCGTAGGCAGTTTTGGCGTCTCAATCTGGATTTTTGACTCGGCTGGCAAGCTCAAAACCACCAGCGACACGATGGCGTTGGAGCAGGTACAGCAGCGACTAATTTCGGCTGAAGCGGCGCTCCAACCCCAAATTGAGACGGTGACTGAAAGTTATCAAACTACCTGGTCAATTCCTCAGCCTCAAACCTGGCAGCTTGATTTGCAAACTTCTAGCCTGGCACCGGGCGATCGCGCTGCAATTGTCATCCGCAGCGTCGGGCCAGCCGGCGGCGAAATTACTGCGCTGCAGTGGCAAGATCAAACGCTCAAGATTAACGATCGCTGGTGGGCTCAATTAGACCAGCCACCCGCTGCCGTTAGCTTAGGCCAAGAAGGCTTAGACGACTGGATCACAGGAAAGTCAACTGCCTCAGCTTGGCGCAGCGAAGACGGCTGGGGTTACGCTAGGTTTGACCTGGGCAAGGGCGATCGCTGGACGCTGACTCTGCACGATAGCGTCCCTGTCCCCCCCGGGGAACTGCAGTGGTCAGGTGAACCCTCGCCGCTCAAACTTGATTTACCCGATCGCACCTTTGTTGACAGTCTAGAGGCCCAGACTGCCCACATCTTAATGGGCTTGGTCAACCGCCAGCCCCGCCCAGGAGATCCCATCAACTATCCCCTGCCGTGGCTACGAGATGGTGCCTATGAAATGGTTGCTTTAGCCCGGTCCGGCCAGCTTGAGGTAGCGCGTCAGCTCACCGATGAGTTTGCTCAGAATGACTTTTTTGGCGGGTTTGGCCCTGAAGCAGATGCGCCGGGCTTGGCAATTTGGTCGCTGACTGAAATTGCCGAGCAGCTCAAAGACCCTGACTACGACCAGTGGCTCTGGCCGCATATCTATCGCAAAGTGGGGCTGATTACGGATATGCTGACAGCTCAACAACCGATCCGCCAGCCGGTAACAGCGCCCCTCGTACCTGAGGTTCGCAACGACCCCAACCGGACTCTTGTAGCCGAGGCAGCTCAGAATGGCCTGATTGTAGGGCGAATGGATCATCATCGCCCCGTCCTGTACGTCAATGCTGTGAGCTATGCCGGTCTCGTGAGAGCGGCTGACTTTGCTGAACGAATAGGTCAAATGGAGCTGTCACGCCAGTGGCGATCGCAGGCTGAAGCTTTGCAAACCGCTTGGCATAGCGCCTTTCATCCCCCCAAATCCCACAACGAGCGCACCTACATCAGTGGCCTCTGGCCTACCGAAATTGCCGCTCAGCAACCTGATGCCTTTCGAGCCGGCCTGGAAAAACGCTGGCAGCAGCAGCGCGATCGCCAAGGAAATCTGCTAGAAACGCCTCTCTGGACATACTTCACCGTGGCAGAAGCCCATCAGTGGCTCCTGTTGGGCCAGCCTGAGCGCGTTTGGCAAACTCTAGCCTGGTTCTGGCAGCATCAGGCTTCACCCGGACTCTATACCTGGTGGGAAGGAGAAGGGGAAGAAAATACCTCTGGCCTCTGGCAGCAGATCTATGGCTGGGTCGATCCACCCCATGTCACCCCCCACTACTGGACGGCGGCGGAGATGCTGCTCTTACAGCTCGACATAGGCCAGCATGTCGAGCTGTAAGAGC
>JAAHIC010000123.1 GCA_010671965.1 Leptolyngbya sp. SIO4C5 | reverse complement strand
TGCTGAAACGGTTCGCTGTCTGCCCCTATCTGTTCCTGAGGCATAGAGGGGCCTGCCGGTAGCCGAATAGACTACTAAATTGCCATCTCCTTGAATCGCAAAATAAGCGCCAGCATTGCCCGCCGTATTGGTTGCCCAAATAGCTTTCGTACCCTTATAGAGCACGACATTGCCATCGGCTTGGACGACGAAGTGATCTGCCGCAGTCGAGTCATGGGTGCCCGTTGCCCAAATAGCTTTTCCTTGAGGCGTGTATAGCACCAAATTGCCATCTTGCTGAAATCGGAACTGATAGCCACTGGCCGTTGTCCACTTTTGCCCGCGACTAAAGCTGAGATTGCCATCTGTGGCTTTGAGGATAATATTGGTACGTCGCCAAGATGGTTGCTCACCGGGTCGTAGGGCTTCTACTCTGCCCGTAGACCAGTGATAGGCAATCTTACCCCCTTGAAAATCTGCCCAGGTAGTATCCCTGTCTATATATTCCCGGCGGGTAGGCATACCCATAAAGCTGCGGGTACTCCCCATATCAGCGTATAGACTGCCAATAACGCCCCAGGTAGCAACCGAAGCAGAACCGTAGTGGTTGTGAATACGGGCCTTGCCATTGTCTCCAGCAAAAGCTTGCCACACCGCTCGCTTACCATCTTTGACAAAAACGTTTTCATTGGAACGCGGATATCCCAACGAAACCGATCTCCCCTCTAGGACTCTGCCTAAAGGACCGCCCATATGTTTATATTCATCCAGATTGCTGCCCCATACCCAAAAGGCTTGTTTTGCACTATCTTCCAGCATTAGCCATAACTCGCGGCCTTGGCTGTTTTGGAACTTTTGAATCCAGCCATCGCCCCAGCGATAAGCATTTCCGGTCGGGCGAATAGTCTTCTGAGCGCCCTGTATCCAGGCATAGGCTTGCTCAAATAGATAAGGCGCACGGGAGCCTCTACCAATAGCGCCTCGAGGAGGGGTATACGCTGGAGCAGGCACAGCAGGCTGACCTGTACCTACTTGTTGCTTGACGGGTAGATATACTTCAGTGCCCACGTGTAACCGTCGGGCTTCAGCCTCACTGAAACTCTGATGACCAGCCATGTCCTGAGTAATTTCGCGCCAGCGGTTGCCGTTGCCGAGTTCTCGCAGGGCGATCGCCCATAAAGTGTCTCCCGGTCGAATTGTATGCGGGCGGCGTTGAGACGGACTGACCGGAGTACCGGGATTTGTCACTGGCTCAAGCGAACTTTGCAGCGCATTGAGATAGCGATTGGCGATTTGAGCAATAATGTCAGCTTTATCAGTACCGTTAACAACTCTGCGAGCATTGATAAAGTCGCGGTTATTGCCATTGATGTAGTGGCTTAGCTTCTTACGTGTAAAGGTACCATCTCGCATTCCTTGCACGAGAATTTGGGCAGCCACATCCTTATCAGAGGCCAGCGCCGGGTGATTAACCAGCTCAACCCTTAGTCGCTCTCCCCACTGGGTATAATTTCTGCGTCCGGTAATCTGGACGTAGCCGCGCCCTTTGTACTTCACCCCATCCCCCGGATAGAGATTGCCTAAATCTGAACGCCCTTCATATTGCTGACCCGAGGCTATCTCCTCCATCCAGCGTCCTAAATGGGATTCGTGTTCAGCAGTCGCCAAAATGTAGGCAATTTGGCCGATGTCCGTGACAGCGCTTGCTTTAGCAGCATGCAAAATACGCGGAATCGAGTCCTTGGCATAGATTCGCAGGTAGGAGGGTACCGTAGCAATAATTTTGTTGGCGTCGTAATTAGCGGCTCGCTCTAGGGGGGTGACTAGCCCGTCCCCCCTCCAGGTATCTGTTAATTCAATAGCAGGGATGCCATAAGTCCGGGCCTGAGTAACCTTGGCTAGCTGAACTGCTGCGGCCATATTGAGTAAGCCAAAGCCTGACTCTCCATCCCACCCTGGAGCTTCTATATCCTGGGCGGTGGTCTTCAGTAGCTCGATTACCTGACGGTAGTTTAGGTTGGGGTTTGCTGCCCATACCTGAGAGGCTGCCCCTGTCACCCGCGCTGCCGCCATCGAGGTGCCTTCAACAAATCCTACGGTTTCTCCGGTCGGGGCGATCGCTAAACCCTCTGCCAGCAAGTCTAGGCCATAGCCATAGCTAGAGAAATCAGCCCGCTCTATGCCATTGGCGGCTCCCACCGTCACAATGTTGTCGAATAGCTGAGAAGCTTGGCCCAGCGCTGACATCACCCCACCGTCATTACCTGCCGCTGCCACGATCAGCACTCCGTTTTGACGCGCATATTCAATTGCGGCCTGCTCTTGCGGTGTCAATTCATAGCGGGTAGTGACGTTGCCATCAGCATCCACCTGAGTCAGATCAAAGCTGAGATTGACAACGGCATTGGGCTGATCGGACGACTTGGCTGTCTCAACAAATTCAACTAATGAGTCAGACCATTCACCAGACCCAACAGCTCGGCTTGTCCACAAAGGAGCATCATCGTTGAGGCCATCAATACCCAAATCATTATCTTGAGTAGCTCCAATTAAACCCAGTACCTGTGTACCATGCTCATCGGTTTCATCCGCTTCCAATAGAGGGTTGTCATCATTTCCCACCCAGTCTTGGCCTAAGAGAATACGGCTATAGTCAATATCAGGATTGTTACCATTAAGCCCAGCATCAATGACGCCAACCAATGGCTGATCGGCTATATCGAAGCTGTAGTCCGTCGGAGGCAAATCGGGTAAGGCGTGAGCAACAATGGCTTGGCCCAAATCAGTATTCATCCAGGCAGGGGGAGCGCCTGTGATTTCTTCCACTCTCATCACATTGCGAGCTTCAGCTCCTCGTACCTGAAAAATCAGATCGTTATAGTCCAAGTCTGATTTGCCATCAACCCGCAAATCTTCAAATACAAAAGTGTTGCCATCCCCCGTAACATCGGCAATTTGCCCTGTGTGAAACATGCCATTGGGATTAAGGGTGTCCAGGGAAAACAGCGGCGTTTTTGCCCCGCCAATTTCAGGATTATCCAGCACCTCCTGTACCCGGCCATTCGGCACCAGCATGAAGCCAATTTCATCACCGGGGCGCATCTTAAACGTTTTTGCTCCCAAATAATCTCCAGCATTGAGATCTCTATTTTCACCAGGCATATGGCCGCTGAAGCGAGCACCTTCAGTGCGATCGCTAACAGCAATATGACCGAGTTCAGAATCACTCAAAGCACGACTTGCCGCCTCATGAATGAAATCTTCTGGAACAAAATCATCAGTACCGGGTAGTGACATCCCTTCGAGACTAAAGAAAGCTAATTCCCCCTGGTAACCACCTCCATCAAAGAGATAGTCAATAGTAACTTCGCCAGTTTCATGAACCAAAAAGGTACCAGACTCAAACCCAACTGTCTGTGGATCAAGAAAATCGTAAGGTAAATCTTCTGACACAAACACTTTATGAACTTCAGCATTATCTAGAGCAATATCCTTTGAATCATCAGACTCAAAATCAAAGTCTGAAATATTTTCTTCCAACTCTGCCCAATCAACTTCATCAACTGAAATTTCATTAGTTTCGGTCTCAAGCTCGAACGGGAGACCACTTGGAGTCAAAATAGGCTCTAGGATGTAAGCCTGCTTCAGCAAGCGTTCAGATTCATTCTGTGCTGTTTGGTCTTTTGCCTTTGAAGTAAGCCTTTTCTTAAACAGAAAACTAAACGTGCTCATAGGAATTCGCCTCCTGAAGCGTATACAGTTGACCTAAATCGTTCTGTATTTCATCAGGGAAAGCTCAATGCTTTTATGCAGATTGCAAAATCTTTATTTCTCCGAAAGGGGCAGACCTTACTCTAAGTATCCGGCAAAAATAGGTTCTAAAGTAGCGCAGCTGCGATTGGAGACTATCTCCCAATTGATCCCTTACGCAGTAAAAAATCTAAGCAGCGCACTTTCTGACAAAAATAAACTAGAATTTTCTCAAAAAACTGATTGAGGTCCGGATGCTGGTCTCTGGAACAGCCCCGGCAGATGATTTCCTGGCCTACAGCACCCCGTATTTGGCATTACCTGTCAACCTGCGGAACTTAGTGCCACAACACAGCTGAAATAAGGCATTGAATAGGGCGCTGTTAGTGCTAGCGTAACGCATTGAATACAAGAGTTTCAGCCTTTCAAAAATTTGCACTGTTTTAGGCGTGTCAGTCCGCTAGGTTCTTGATTGTCTGCCTCACTAGTTTTCAAGACTATTAACCCTAAAGTTGCTGGCGAGCAGATGGAGGGCTCAGATAGAAAAATACTTCATCTGCTCACTTTCATGAGCGAAGGGCCAAAGCTGGAGTCAACCCTAAACCCAGCTGAGTTTTCAAACTGAAAGTTGCTGACGCCATGACCCAATTGCGCCTAGTCAGCTTTGCGATTATAGCGCTAGATAAAGGTATATTTGAGCGACGGTGCGCGGCTGCTGCTGAATTTAAAGCCGTCTAGCGCTGATTTATGCCTAAAGGTAGATTGACGAGGGCAAAAATTATTTCCCTTCAGAAATAGGCTTGCTTCAGTACTATCAATTAGTTCTTCTAGAGCAAATTTACGTTGACAATTTATTGATTTTTGAGCTTTCAAAAAGCGCCAAAGCTCTTGTCAGCTGTGGATTTAAGCGATCGCAGAACAAAATCAATCACTTTTGTTTAAAGCTTTATTGATGCCATATTTACGTAAGCTTTAACAATTTACTGCTTTTTTTTACGTCACATCAATATTTAATATCTCGTATACGGATAGTATTTGTCTAAGGGTGAATCTGAAGAATAAACCATTCAAATTTGGTACGGTAGTCCGCTTTGATCAGATTAAAAGTGAACTAACGTTTCAGTAAATTCGCCGGCTAAGCCTGGGATGCTCTCTACCAGAAGCTTTGCTTTCAGTGTTGTGTTTAGTGCTGTCAGCTAGGAAAACCTATGACGTTATCATCTCTGCAAAAGACGTTTATTTCTTCTCTCTGTGTTAGTGGTGCTCTATTTACAATTGCTACTGCTCCCTTAGCTATCTTTCGTTCTCAACCTATTGAAGTTCAGATGCAAAATCAGTCGATTTTCTCATCTGAACTCAATGCTCTTACAGGTCCTTACTTAGGGGTTGCCGGAGCCTTTAGCCTCGCAATTGGATCAGGAATTTTAGGGATTAATGGCTGGCGGTTGGCAGCTACCCAATCCGAAGTAGAGAAAGAAAAGTCATCTAAGTTAGAGCGTAGTTTGTCCTCTTACCAAGCCGAGTTAGAGCGAATTAAGTTTTCTGAGGCACGGTTGAAAGCTCAAAATCTAGAAGACTTTTTAGAGCCTCAGCCTGCGCCTGTTGCTCAACTTGCAGCAACACCAGCATCCCGATTTTCTAGTACCACTGTTTCCGAAGCTCCGCTGGTAGAGCCGGCAGCAGTCGCGGTATCCGGTGATGCTATAAGTCACGACCCAAAAACACTGACAATGGTTCCCAAAATAGAGGGTGCGGATCTGCCATCTCGTTCCACTCAGTCTGCCGCCTCTGAGAACGAGTTTGATTTGCTGCTGCACCAGCTGCAGGATTTGGCCACCCAGGTTGAACACTTGCGAGCCAACAACTCTGGCAAAATGGCTGCTTGATTTCAAGACCCTGCAGCGACAACATTCTGATCCTAAGAGTTGCTGTAGGGCTTGTTTTAGATGCCACAAGCATTTTTGCATGATGGCAAGCAGTAAAACTGTGCGATCGCCTTAAAGCGGCGAGATCAGTTCCCCCGTGTGTATAGAATTCAGGCAATTTTGGCCCTAGGGTCTGAGCGTCTGTGACGGCGTCAAGGCTAAAGTTCTCAATGCGATTTTCTGATAAAAATTTCTTATCCTGATTGCGTTTACCAGCTCAGAAGAAGGGTGTGGTATTCAGGCCAATGCAATTTTAGGAACCTAAACTGAGGAATATCATCTTGTGATGTAGCTTGCCGAGAACCGCCCCAGTTCTCAGTAGGTTGTTTGGCCTCAGGTTTTCTGTCTCAGCAGCTCGATTTAGGTCCCCATTCAAAACGTCTGAGCAGAAGCGTTAGTTAGGTTCCTAGCTGCAAGAGCCTGTCGTTTTAGTACTAAATCCTCAGAATGCTGACTGGCCCTCATCCAGGGCAACTCACAGTCTTCAGCGTGTCTATCAGTCCATCGCCTGAATTCATTACTACACCAGAAATTCATGTACACAGCTGACTTCGCCGTCATTAACGATTGGGGAACCGGTTTTACTGCTAATTTAATCATCACTAACTTAGGCAACACGCCCTTAGACTGGTCACACTTGACGTTTGATGCGCCTTTTACCATTACGCATCTTTGGAACGGTGAACTGCTAAGCCAAGATAATGGCAGCTATGTCATTACGCAAGCTGATTGGAACGGCAGCATTGCTCCTGGCAGCAGTATTGCAATCGGCTTTAATGGTCGCAAATCAAGTGACTCTGTAGCTGAGCTGACAAACTTCAACCTCACAAGTGCATCAGCGCCACCTCCACCTGTGGCCCAGCCGAGTCCGCCGCCAGCGCTGACGATTGCCGACATTGCTTTACCCGAGGGTAACGGTGCCAAAACGGCTGAATTTCAGGTACGTTTATCCAGCGCCAGTGCAAAGCCGGTTACTGTGCGCTATGAGACTGAAAATGACAGCGCGATCGCTGGGCAAGATTACGCAGCGACCAGCGGTCTCCTCACCTTTGCGCCAGGCGAGACGCTCAAAACGATCGCCGTTCCAATTCTCGGCGATCGCCAAGTTGAAACAGACGAAACATTTCAGCTACGCCTACAAGATCCCAGCAACGGGACTTTAGCTACAACAGCGGCTACTGCAACTCTCAAAAATGACGACGTAGCGCCACCGCTGCCGCCGGCTCAGGCTCCGACTCCAAGTAACGCTATCAGCTTCGAAGTCACCAATGACTGGGGTGATGGCTTTGTGGGTAATATTACACTTCGAAACACCAGCCCCCAGGCCATCAATGGCTGGACGCTGCGCTTTGAAGCTCCCTTTTCTATTGAACAGATCTGGAATGCACGCTCTGCTCAACCGACTGACGGAGCCTTCAGCATCACGCCTTTAGACTGGAATCAGACTCTAGCTCCAGGCGAGAGCGTAACTTTTGGCTTTGTTGGCGCCAAAGCGGCCAACATCGCCCCCAAGCCAGTTAACTTTACCCTCGACGGGGCTATTCTCACTCCCCCGGTTACGGTCCCTTCAACTCCGCCTATCGATTCAGTACCGCCGCCTTCTCCTGAGCCGATTCCGCCTGCAACAGGGGCCTTCAACTATGCGGAAGCCCTACAAAAGTCATTTTTATTTTACGAAGCTCAGCGTTCTGGAGATTTACCTGCTACAAACCGGATTGAATGGCGGGGCGACTCTGCGCTGCAAGACGGCAGTACCGTCGGACGCGATCTCAGCGGGGGATATTACGATGCTGGCGATCATGTTAAGTTTGGCCTGCCTATGGCTTACTCCATGACAATGCTGAGCTGGGGCGTTCACGAATATCGCGGCGCTTATGACCAAATCGGTCAGCTCGATGAAGCACTCGATGCCATCAAGTGGGGAACCGATTACCTGCTCAAAGCTCACGTCACGGATGCTAACGGAACCCAAGCCTTTTGGGGACAAGTTGGAGACGGTCATGCGGATCATAGCTATTGGGGCAGTCCCGAAGCGATGACGCTAGAACGTCCTGCCTTTAAGATCGATCGCCAAAATCCTGGCACAGACCTTGCCGCTGAAGCTGCTGCTGCTCTAGCTGCGGCTTCTATCATTTTTCGGCCTACCGATGCGGCTTATGCGGATACCTTACTGACGAATTCTCAGCAGCTTTACGCCTTCGCCGATGCCTATCGCGGTAAATATTCTGATGCCATTCCTGACGCCCAAAGTTTTTATAACTCTTGGAGCGGCTACAACGATGAACTTGCCTGGGGAGCGACCTGGCTTTATCAGGCCACGGGCAACACAGATTACTTGCAGCAGGCCGAATCGATTTACCAAAATCACCTTGACGGTTTGAATCCGGGTTGGACCCTCAATTGGGATGACAAGTCCTACGGCGTGGCCGTCCTCCTAGCTCAGCAAACCGATAAGGCCCGCTATCAGCAAGATGTTGAAGGCTGGTTGAATGCCTGGGTTGAGGGACGTGAGGGTGTCAACGTGACAGAGGGCGGGCTGCGCTGGATTAGTCAGTGGGGTTCACTGCGCTATGCCGCTAATACTGCCTTTGCTGCAGGTGTTTATGCCGATACCGTAGACGATCCGGGGCAGAAATTCAGCATGCTAGCTGAAACTACAGTTGATTACCTGCTGGGAGATAATCCCCGCAATGCCAGCTATATGGTGGGTTTTGGCAATAATTCGCCGCTACAGCCCCATCACCGATCTGCCCATGGCGGGGCTTGGAATACTTTCGATAGTCCAGAAGCCAACCAAAATATTTTGTTTGGGGCGCTGGTAGGCGGACCGAACAAGCCCGATGATTTTGCCTATCAAGACAGCCGGACAGACTACATCGCCAACGAGGTGGCGCTAGACTACAATGCTGGTCTGACAGGTGCTCTAGCTCGCTTGGTAGATGCTTTTGGCGGTACCCCCCTCAGCAATAGCGAACTCAATGCTTTACCTGGCATTGTTGTTGATGCTGTCTAAAAAACATTGCTCGATTCACTACTGATGAATAGTGAGGCACGGACTGATCAGTTCGTGCCTTTTTTTACCGTCAAGAGTGGTGATAATTACAAAACGCCACTAGCACTACTCAATTCAATTTTCAGGTAGCAATTAATACACGAAAACTCGGTGAAAATTCAGCTCAATTTTTATAACATTTCTGTTCATTAAAGCTGTCTGACTGAGCTTTCAATTGCAAATATCCGAATCATGAAAAACGAGTTTTTACTCACAAATCTTCTCCGTATCCTGAAGGTGCAAAATATTAAGTTGTTTGACTGAGGATTTTCACTTTGGCAGCCTACTGCAGCATATGAGATTCGGGTAACGGTAAGTTATCAGCTTCAGCAAAGGGAAGTACTGCTGCATTATCTAGATCATCAACTTTAGGACTATAGCTAGAGCGCTGCTGCCAGAGCGGATCTGTTTGAGCCAATATTGATTCATGTAGCTGAGGCAGCGACCCAGAGGGCACCTGAATGTTCATGA